>CADAHD010000072.1 GCA_902787595.1 uncultured Lachnospiraceae bacterium | reverse complement strand
ACCGAAAAGCATACGATGGAAGAGCTGAAGGAAGAAAACCGCAGGCTGCAGGAAGAGATAGATGAGCTTAACCGGCAGAACGCTCAGCTTTTGCAGGACGGATATGAACTTTCGGATCTGCGGGAATTATACGAGCTTGATAACAGCTATGCCCAATACGAAAAGACCGGAGCCACTATCATAGCGGCCGGCAGCGGCAATCGTTTCAACTCTTTTATAATCGATAAAGGGCGCGATGACGGGATAGAGCGCGATATGAATGTTATCGCCGGAATGGGACTGGTCGGCATAGTTGACGAGACGGGCAAAAACTGGGCAAGAGTAAATACCATTATTTCCAACGGCACAAATGTAAGCGCCGCTGTGCTTCACAACCAGAGCAACCTGATAGTGAGCGGCGATATGGAACTCATGCAGCAGGGACGCATCAGGTATTCCAGGCTTTCGGACAAAGATAAAAGCGTTCACCCCGGCGACAAGGTTGTTACTTCAAACATAAGCGACAAATATCTGCCCGGGATACTTATAGGTTATATAGCGACAGTTGATACCGATTCGAATCAGCTCACATATTCCGGGCAGATCGAACCGGTTGTGGATTTTGATCATCTCAGCTATGTTCTGATAATCAAGCAGAAAAAAGAAGCTCTGGAGGATTAAATGACGATCAAGCGTATCCTCACCGGAATAGCGGCTGTTTTTCTCTTTTTCCTTATACAGAGCAGCGTTTTAAAGGGGCTTGCTTACAGCGGGGCTCTGCCGAATCTGCTCCTGATACTTACCGTAAGCTATGGCTATTTAAGAGGAGAGAGAGCGGCAATGGTGACCGGCTTTTTCTGCGGGCTATTGCTGGATATATTCGGCATGAACGTTTTGGGCTTTTATGCCCTTATCTATGTATATCTGGGGTATCTTGCCGGCTTATGCCATTCATGGTATGAACCCATGGATTTCCGCATCCCTCTGGCTATGATCTTTACAGGCGACCTGTCGGTGCTGCTTTTGCAGTTTTTGCTTTTCTTTGTACTGAACAGGGATTTCGGTTTCAGGTATTTCCTTACGGGAAAGGCATTACCGGAACTGGCGGCCACGATGATCATATCCGTGGGCGTTTATCCTTTGCTTTTATGGATAGAAGAACGCTTTGTAAATGTGGATCCGGCGGAAAAGAAAAAGAAGGAAGAATGGAATGTGGCCGATCTGGCCGAAGCAGAACATAAGGATGGCATTGAATAAATGCTTATACAGCTGATCAGGGAAAAACTAAAAGAGTTATTTGAAGCAAGGTATCTGGTGCCCTATCTGTTCCTTGTTCTGGTTCTCTGCGTGCTGATCGGCAAGATATTTGATCTTCAGATCGTAAAGGGAAGCGATTTTCAGGAAGAATTTCAGCTGCTGAGCGAAAAAGACCTTCGCATCCCCGGAGTGCGCGGCAATATATACGACCGTAACGGAGTGCTGCTGGCATATAACGAACTGGCTTATTCGGTCACTATTACCGATACCATAGAATCGGGTAACGGAAAGAATGAAAAGCTGAATAATATCATAATCAACATGATACGGCTTATTGAAAAGAACGGCGACGAAGTCATCAATGATTTCGGCATATATGTTGATGAGGACAATAATTTCTGTTTTGCCGTGGAAGGAGCGCAGAAACTACGCTTTCTTGCGGACATTTACGGGCGGAAGAATGTAAATGATCTGCTGTATACCGAGCGCACAGCCAATCCCGATGAGGTTATGGGCTTTCTGGCCGGCGATAAGAAGTTTGGCATAGGCAGTTATGCAAATAACGGTGAAAAAAACACGGGCTTTTTCCCGATGATGGGCTTTAGCAAGAAAGAGATACTGCAGATCGCGATAGTCCGTTATCAGCTGAGTCTCAATTCATTCCAGAAGTATATTGCGACGACTGTTGCGAGCGATGTTTCGGAAAAGACCGTGGCATACATAATGGAGAATTCCGATGTGCTGCAGGGCGTCAGCATAGTTGAAGAGGCTGTGCGCAGATATGATCATGCCGTTTATTTTTCGCAGGTTATAGGATATACCGGCCGTATTTCGCCCACAGAATACGAGGAATACTCCGCGCAGAGCGATAATTACGATACCAATGATTATGTCGGCAAGACCGGGATCGAGTATTCGATGGAAGCGCAGCTTCAGGGAACAAAGGGCTCGGAAACCGTATTTGTGGATAAACTGGGCCGTGTGATGGAAAGTACCGATGTTACCCTGCCGGTAGCCGGTAATGATATTTATCTGACTATAGACGCTGACCTTCAGATGGCAGTCTACCACCTGCTTGAACAGAAGATAGCCGGTATACTGGTCAGCCATCTTGTGGATGCCAAGTACCTTGAACAGAAAGGCCGTGACCGCAAGATCCCTATCTATGATGTATACAGCGCTCTGTACGGAAATAATGTTATAGACCTTAAACATATGTCCCAGCCTTACGCCGGTGAAAATGAAAAGGCGGTATATGAAGCTTTCCTGATCAAACAGGGGGAGGTTTTGGAGAGGCTTCGCAGTGAGATGGCTGATTCCAATACGGTTTACCGTGACCTCAGCGATGAGCTTAAGGAATATGAAAGCTTTATCATCAGCATGCTTTCTTCAGACAATTACGGAATAATAAAGGCTGATGAGATAGATGAAAAGGATGAGACCTATCTGAAATGGAGGGTTCAGGAGACTATCTGCATAAGGGACTATCTGATGTACTGCATTTCAAAACAATGGATAGACACCGCAAAGCTGACCCTCAGTTCGCAGTATGCCGATGCTGAAGAAATATATGCTGCTATCGTATCCTATACGATAGATCGTCTGAAGTATAATACGGATTTTTCCAAAAGGCTTTATAAATATATGCTTTTGCAGGACCGCATCAACGGCCGCCAGAGTTGTCTGATCTTATGGGAACAGGATGTGATACAGGCTGATGAATCCACTATACAGTCGCTGAAAGTGGGGGCCATAAGTCCTTATACCTTTATTCATGATCTGATCGAGAATTTGAGGATCACTCCTTCGCAGCTGGGGCTTGAGCCGTGTTCGGGCTCTGCTGTTTTAAACGATCCGAATACGGGAGAAGTACTGGCGCTGGTATCTTACCCCGGTTATGACAATAACCGGCTGGCAAACAATGCGGACTCTGCTTATCTGGCAAAGCTCAGTCAGGATAAATCGAGACCGCTCTGGAATAATGCGACCCAGCAGAGAACCGCGCCCGGATCCTGCTTTAAGCCCATCAGCAGTGTAGCAGGCGTTATGGAAGGCGTGATCACGACAAGCTCCATCATTAAATGCGACGGCGTCTTTACCAAACTGGATAAACCGCATAAGTGCTGGGTTTCTCCGGGAGCTCACGGAAATCTTACTCTTTCGGAAGCCATACAGCATTCGTGTAACTGTTATTATTACGAAGTTGGATATCGTCTGGCTAATGACGGCAGCGGATATAACGATCATGTGGGTATAGAGAAGATCCAAAAATATGCGCAGATGTTCGGCCTGGGAGAAAAGACCGGCATAGAAGTGACCGAATCCGAATCGCAGATATCAGACAAGCTTCCCGTGGACTCAGCTATAGGTCAGGGTACGCATAACTACACGACTGTCGCGCTTTCACGCTATATTTCTGCCGTGGCAAACAACGGGACCGTGTACGATCTGAGTCTTATACACGAGATCAGAAGCGCTTCGGATAAGTGCGAGTATTATTTTATGCCTAAAGTGCATAATACCATAAGTCTTGATGAAAGTCTGTGGGATGCGATACATACCGGACTGCGCAAAGTGGTTGAAGGGAAGTATTATTTTAAAGTTGAAGGACTTGAGGCGGCAGGAAAGACCGGTACCGCCCAGGAAGCAGGAAATAAACCCAACCATGCGCTTTTTATCGGTTATGCGCCGTATAACGATCCGAAGATAGCTATAGCCATAAGGATCGCTAACGGATATTCGTCCGATAATGCAGCGCAGATGGCCTGCGACTGTCTTAAGTATTACTTTGATATAGGAGACGCCGAAGAACTCATCGATGGCACGGCATCCGATGCAGCTACAACGATCGGAGGGGATTAAGCCATGAAGCAGAAATTAAGGATAAAGGATTTTGATTTTAAACTGGTCATACTGGTCGTCGCAACTACGATACTGGGAATACTGGCTATAGGCAGCGCAAAGGAGAGTGTGCAGTCAAGGCAGATCATGGGCATGGCTTTGGGAATGGCGGCCATGCTTATCATAGCTTTCACGGATTACGGAATGATATTGAAGCTGTACTGGCCTATATATATTGCCAATATTGGGCTTTTGCTGATGGTGCAGTTCTGGGGGGAATCTTCCAATAATGCCCAGCGCTGGATAGAGATAGCCGGTATACGCTTTCAGCCCTCGGAGAGCGCAAAAATTCTGTTGATACTTTTTTATGCACAGTTTATAATGAAACGCAGGGAAAAAATGAATACATTCCGCAATATCATCACAATGGTATTTCTGGTATTGCCCGTATTCATACTGATCTATAAACAGCCTGACCTTTCTACCAGTATTATGGTGATCATACTGTTTGCCATGGTTTTGTATGTGGGCGGACTGAGCCATAAGATCATACTGGGCACACTGGCGGTGATAATACCTGTTGCGGTAATAGCTCTTTTCCTTATCCTGCAGCCCGATCAGCAGATAGTTGAGGATTATCAGCAGGAGAGGATCCTGGCGTGGCTCGATCCTGAAAAGTATGCTCTCAGCACGGGTATGCAGCAGAAGAATTCGATAACAGCCATAGGTTCCGGTCAGCTTTGGGGCAAAGGACTCAATAATGATGATGTAGGCTCCGTAAAAAGCGGTAATTACATCTCTGAGCCCCAGACGGACTTTATCTTTGCCATAATAGGCGAGGAAATGGGCTTTGTCGGAACATCTGTCACGATAATACTGCTTATGCTGATAAGTGCAGAGTGTTATTATGTGGGTACCAAGGCCAGGGATCTGGCCGGAAGGATAATCTGTTACGGCATGGGCGGGCTGGTTTGCTTTCAGAGTTTTATAAACATAGGCGTTACCACAGGACTGCTTCCTAATACGGGACTTCCGCTGCCATTTGTGAGTTATGGCCTTACTTCACTGGTAAGCCTGTACGCCGGTATAGGCTTTGTTTTGAGCGTAGGGCTTAGAAGGCCGCAGCCTAAGCCGGCCGGCACGGTATCTTTTGCAGAACTGATACAGGAAGATATGACGATAGACGGGCATGTCTGATATATATTTTAAGAACGGGGGGAAACAATGAAGATCGCACTTATAGCGCATGATGCAAAGAAAAAACTTATGCAGAATTTCTGCATCGCATACCGCGGGATCCTGTCAAAGCACGAGGTGTATGCGACCGGTACAACGGGACGCCTGATAGAAGAGGTGACCAATCTTAATGTGCATAAATTCCTGGCCGGAAATCTGGGCGGAGAGCAGCAGATAGGGATACAGATAGAACATAATCAGATAGACATGGTGATCTTTCTGCGTGATCCGTTAAATCCCATGACCCATGAAGTGGATGCCAGCAATATGCTGCGTCTTTGCGATATGCACAATATCCCGCTCGCAACCAATCTTGCCAGCGCTGAGCTTCTGATCAAATCTTTGGAACGCGGAGAATTAGAGTGGCGTGAAGTGGTCAATAAACAGTAAAAGAATACTTTCCGCGCTGGTCTGCAGCCTGATGCTTACAGGCTGCGGAGATGAAACTGTGCCCCTTGCATACGGCAGCCTGGATAATAATAATGACTATTCTCTTGGTGATCTTAAAGAAAAGACCACCATTCCTCTTTTTGCACAGGATCTGTGCGCTGCAGCCGCCGACGTCACCGAAAAGAGCGCAGCTGACACAAGCAGCTTAAAAAGCGCATGCGTTTATGACATAAGCGACAAGAAGGTCCTTTATTCCTATAACGCAAATGAACATCTGAGCCCGGCTTCGCTTACCAAGCTGATGACGGCCCTTCTTACTTTTGAAAACTGCCCCGATCTTGATCAGAAGATCACCGTGGGCGCGGTCAAGATTACGGAACAGGGAGCCCAGCTGTTCGGGCTGAAAGAAGGAGACAGGCTTACCATCAGGGATCTTTTGTATGCTACGCTGCTGCCTTCGGCGAATGATGCTGCACTTGCTCTGGCAATATATATAGGCGGGAGCGAAGAAGCTTTTGCTGAAAAGATGAATGAGCGCGCTGCTGCCATGGGAGCAACAAATACGCATTTTGTTAATTCCCACGGCCTGACGGCAGCCGATCATTACACCTGCGCATATGATCTTTATCTGATATTCAATGCGCTTTTGGAATATCCGGAATTTCTGGAGATAATACAGACATCAAGCCGCACCATAGAATATACTTCGGCTGACGGCAGTCTGAATACAAAGGACGCCAAAACTACCAACCAGTATCTGAAAGGCATGGTGAACCAGCCGGGAAAGGTAACAGTACTGGGAGGCAAGACAGGCACCACGGCTGCTGCCGGAAAGTGCATAATATTATATGCAAGATCGCCGGCGGATAAGCCTTATATAGTTGTTGTTATGGGTGCCGAAGACCTGGACGGAATGTATAAAACAGTAAACAGATTATGCAATGATGTGATATAATCACCAAAAGCAGAGGGGTATTTTCTGCTTGTGTAATCAATTTATTTAAGGTATAATCGATTTTAATAAAAACAAAGTAATTCGGAGGGCAAGTCCAATGATACAGTTAATAGTAGGCAACGAAGGTAAGGGCAAGACAAAGGAAATGCTGGAGCGTGTCAATAGCGAGATCAAGGAAGCGAGCGGCAATATCGTCTATCTTGACAAGAATACCAAGCATATGTATGAATTGAACAACAAGATACGTCTTGTAAGCGTTTCCGATTTTTCTTTCACCAACAGCGATGAATTCTATGGCTTTATCTGCGGCATCATCTCGCAGGATCACGATCTTGAGCAGCTTTATTTCGATAATTTTAAAAGACTGGCCTGTATTGAAAATGACGGGCTTGAGGCTGTTCTGGGCAAATTTGACAAATTAAGCGAAGAAAGAAACATCAAGTTCTGCATCAGTATTTCCGCATCTGCTGATCAGATACCCGCCTCATTTAAAGACAGGATAATAGTTTCTCTGTAATTTTGATGAGCGAGGAAGGAAGAAAACGCGGTCTTTTTCTAGATTCAAAATGGGGCAAACTGATAGGTGCAGGTTTGCTCCTTCTTTTTGCGTATGTAATATATCTTATCGCACAGCTTTGGGGACGCCCGAACGTGCCGTCGTATGAAGTGCGCAGCGGCTCGCTTGCATTGCATAATCTATACACGGGCATTACCGTCAGAGACGAAAAGATAGTATACAGTAAAGATACCGGCTATGTTGCATATTTCGCACGTGAGGGCGAACATATGGGCGTCGGAGATATGGTTTATGCCGTAGACGAAACGGGCAGCTTAAACGAACTAAGTAAAAATACCTCGGGCGAAAGCAGCTTAAGCGATGTGGAACTCAGGGAACTGCGTTCGGAAATGGTGGATTTTTCGGCGGGATTTGATGCAGGGAACTTTTACAAGACCTATGATTTTCTTTATGATATTGACGGAAGCCTGCTGCGTCTTGCCAATCTGAACATGATGCGTTCGATCACTGAGGTCGGCGGCGCTTATACCGCAGAGCTGGTCAAGATGTGCAGATCCGATGAACCGGGGTATATTGTATATCATACGGACGGGTATGAAAGCATCTCGGCGAATGATATCAATCCTGAGATATTTAAAAAAGAAAATTACGAAAAGACGCAGCTTACAAATAACAGACTGGTAGGTGTGGGAGATCCCGTATATAAGCTGCTCACTTCCGAAAACTGGCAGCTTATAATTCCTGTAGAGAGCCAGCGCGCATTTGAACTTAAGGAAGAGGGTTATGTAAAGGTGCGCTTTTTGAAAGACAGGCAGGAATTATGGGCGTCTGTAGATCTGATACCCGGCGACGCAGAAACGATATATGTAGTTCTGGGCTTTAATTCATGCATGATAAGCTACTGTACCGACAGGTTCCTGGATATAGAGCTTATCGAGAGTAATGATGAAGGATTGAAGATACCGATCTCTTCCATAGTTCATAAGGAATTTTTCCTGGTACCCAGAGATTTTGTGTTGGAAGAGAGGGATGACAGCTGCAAGGTTTTGCTTAAGACATTTACTGAAGAAGGCAGTTCCTCCGAAGAGGAAATGTTCATAGAGATCTATTCCGCTAATAATGAGTATTATTATGTAAGCGATCCCAGAATGGGGATAGGGGATTATCTTAAGAAGCCCAATTCGATGGATGAATTTCCTATCAGCATGAAGGGCGAACTGATAGGCGTATATTATATAAATAAGGGGTATGCCGATTTCCGCCAGATAAGCATACTGTCGCAGAATGATGAATATGCCATTGTAAAACCGAATACGACCTACGGTCTTACCGAATATGATTATATAGCGCTTGACGCTTCAAGCGTGTTTGATGATGATTTTATTTATGACAACGGAGTGAAAAAATGAGCATGGTTTCAGAAAATCTTGACAAAGTTCAAAACGAGATCAATTCAGCCTGCATGAGTGTCGGTCGCGATCCTTCGGAGGTTACGCTTATAGCCGTAAGCAAGACCAAGCCTGTGGAGATGCTCAAAGCTGCTTATGATCACGGCTGCAGAAATTTTGGTGAGAACAAAGTGCAGGAGCTGACTGCCAAGATGCCTGCGCTTCCCGATGATATACGCTGGCATATGATAGGCCATCTGCAGACCAATAAGATCAAATACATAGTCGGCAAAGTGGTCCTTATACACAGCGTGGACAGCCTTAAACTGACGCAGGCTATTAACGAACAGGCTGCAAAGGCCGGCTGTATACAGGATATATTGCTGGAAATGAACTTAGCAGACGAAGAGAGCAAGTTCGGCAGCGCCGATCCCGAAGTGAACAGGCGGCTCATAAAAGATGTATCCACGCTTGAATATGTAAGGCTCTGCGGTGTTCACACCGCCGTGACCGCCGCCGGGACGGGGGTGTTC
>CADAHD010000071.1 GCA_902787595.1 uncultured Lachnospiraceae bacterium | reverse complement strand
TCTGCCAGCAGTTTGATAAAGCTGTCCTGTATATGATCCGTATCCTGATATTCATCTACATAGATGCAGTCAAACTTATCCGCAAAGAAAGAGCGGATCTCTTCCGAATTATTTAACAGATCATAAGTCTTTTGAAGTAAAAGATCATTTGTTATCTCCGCAGGCGGAAATGATGCCCTGTATTCATCGGCTGCCCTTTTAGCATAATCCAGATAAGGAAGATACATCTCATTAAGTTTTGAATTCACCAGCTCTTCGATATCATCCTCCTTAGCCATGATATGATCCATGGCCTGCTGATCGGCAAGCTTTATATCAGCAATTGCCTTATCAGCTTTTTCTCCTGCCTCCTTTTTAGTTTTGCAGCCGGGCGTATATAATGGTACGAGTTCTTTTTTGCTGACCTTGAATGCATGGGTGGCTGCATTCGGGTCAAATAACTTAATGAGCTTACTTAAGATCTCATGCCTGTCACCCGCATCAAGCATCTGCTGCAGCTCATAAAAAAATTTGATCAGATTTTCCTTGGGCACCCGGGAAAAAGCCTGCCAGCCGTATGGTATAGCCGTTGTTGCATCATCCAGCTCATGCTTTACATACGATATCAGCTTATCTGCTTTGTCCTCATATTCCTGTGGCGGAAGAACCTTCGCTGCCTGTGTCACGTTTATATCAGGTGATACAGCCGATAATCTTTTAGCCAGCCTTCCAAGCCTTCCATAGACTTTCCATCGTTCTGCGCCGTCTGCAGCCAGCTTATTCCAGTCGGTATATTTTAAATTCTTCTCCACCCATTTTACAAAAAAGCCATCAAACAGAGCCTGTGAGTCTTCCTCTTCCATCAGTTCAAAACCCATGGGCAGTCCCACATCAAAGCATTTCTCCGACAGCAGTCTGTGGCAGAAAGAATGGATCGTAGATATCTGCATACGGTCAAGCCCATCCCGGGCATCTGACAGGGCTTTCCGTTCATCTTCCGTAATAACACCTGTCTTTAATTCCTCCTGTATCCCTTTTAATATCTTGGTCTTAAGATCCCTGGCAGACATATTTGTAAAGGTGATCGCTGCTATCCTCTCCGGCTTGAATCCTGCTTTTAGCTGATTGACTATACGCCTGACTATAAGAGTTGTTTTTCCTGCGCCGGCGCCTGCCTCCACAAAGAAACTCTTATCAAAGGTTTCGGCTACTGTCTTCCTTATATCCATTTCCTCTTTTGCGGTTTTTGAATTATTTATTATCTCCATTTATTCTTACCCCCATAATCAGTTCTGAGCCATCAGAGCAAGCATTAATCTGCATACCTTCTTATAGTCGCAATATTTGCAGAACTCTTTGATCTTATCAGGATCAGCTGTTTTCCCATCCTTAGATATAACGTCGCTCACGGCTTTCTCCAGTTCCTCTACCGTTCCCTCAAACGATGACTGATAAAGTCCCTCTGCCCTGGTTATATTCTTTTCCACACTATCAGGGAAACACAGCTTTCCTTTTCTTATTTCAGTGTCAACGCCATCAAGTTCAGACGCAGTATTTATTGATTCTTCCTTCCCACGCTCATAAGGAAAATCATAGATCACATCATCTATGACCACCGAAGTAAATGTATTTCCAAAACGTTTTTCAATATATTCCCTTTCGTTTTGGGCCCACTCAACCGCTCCTGCAGGATATACGAAATGCTGGATCTGATCATTAGTCTCGATCTCTTTTTTCTTTTTATTATAATCGCCTGTTTTGTAATCAATGATCAGCAGATGAAGGGTATCATCCTCAATATACCCGTCCACCCTGTCGATCGATCCGCTGAAGATCATATCATGATCTGCTTTTACCGCCTTAACGTCTTCAGCTGCCTCATCGTCTTTGACCGGAGTGTATTCAACCTGTCTTTTATAACCTGCTTTACAAAACGGCGCCTCGCAGGCAAGTACCTTTCTGCCGCTGTTATTTAACTCATTATGAAGCTTCTGAATATATAACTTCATCACCTCAAAAGCTTCTTCCTTTTCTTCATTCATAATGCTTTCAGACGGTGCCGGAATTGCTTCGAGCATAAGCGCAGTCTGCTTTTCCAGGCATTCCTTAAGAAAATCCTCATCCGGCGCAGACGTTTCTTTTTGAATAAGCCTGCCCTCACAATAATCCTCCATTGTATAATGGAACAGATTTCCTTTTTGGGCCGGTCCAAGCCAGCTGTGCCCGCTGCGTCTCAACGGTTCTTCCTCCGGTAAAAACTCATGTTTCTTATAATGAAAACGCAGCGGACATCCCAGGAGCACATGTATCGTGCTGGCGCTAAATGAAGCAGGAATAGCATATTCTTTTTCAGTATTTTCTGCTGTATTATTTTCATCTGATGAAGCTTCATTATCATCAGCTGCGGTTTCTTCCTTTTCTGCTTCATTATCCCCGGCATCACATTCCCATGCCTTATAGAAATCCGTTTGGGAAAGCTGTACAGCTCCGCGCTGTATATCATAGCCTTTTCTTGAAATATCTTCTTCCTTAACGCCGGCTTCTTCCATCAGCTCCGTGTAAAGCAAAGCCGGTGCACAATCAAGGAATGAAAATGTATCATAGAAGCTGTAGCCAAGCCACAGCTTATCTACACACGACTCACTGATGCATCGTCTGAAATGCTCCCTTCTTCTCTTATTCCTTCCGGCAGCATCATCTATAAATCCGATAGCATAAGCCTTAAGCTCCGCATCCGATAAGACAGGAGATTCTGTCACGGTTACATCCAGATTTTCACGCGTGAGACCTAAGACAAATGCATTCTTCCTGTCAAATATCTTAGTGCCTGCATAAGACAGTATCATTACTGCTCCGGGATCAGCCGTTTCCGCTACTGTAAGCTCCTTAAGATAAGCTTTAAGGAATTTTACCGGCTCATCATCTATACCTGCATTCTTTATGCTCTTTGCATAGGCCTTAAGTTCTTCGCGTATGGTCTTTTTATATACGGCTGTATCATAAGTATACTTATCCGTCAGCTCAATAAGACCGTCCAGGACACTTCCCGGATCCGCGCTCTTAAAGATATCTGTAGTCATCTTCATAAAGTCAACAAATGCAGAGAGCTTTTCAAAGGCCTCCTCTTCTTCCTTTGTGCGCTTTTGTTGGCGTCTCTTATCAAACCTCTGATAGAAAGCCTCATAGCGGTCTTTTCCCCAGCCTATGCCTTCACGCAGGATATCCCTGTAACTCTTTGAAGCAGCTTTAAGCTTAAATGCCTCATCATGTACTGCCACGCGCAGCGCTTCATACGACCAGTCGTTTTCAATAAATTCCAGTATATCGAGCATAAATCCCACATGAGGATCGGCAGATGCATGAAATCCGGATGAGAATGTGCAGGGTATATGCGCATTCTCAAATTCCGCGCGCAGAATGTTTTCATAAACATCTCCGGCGTATAAGACCGCCACATCACCAAAATCAAGTTTCTCTTCACGGATCTTTTCTGCCACAAAACGCACTTCATTCACGCAGCCAAAACCCTTAAAGAATGAGTATGTGAGTTTCTTATCTGTCTGTACGTTTTCAATAATGCAGCTGCTGTAATCTTTGTCCGAAAGAGATAAAAGTTTTTTAATAAAGTCGTCTTTCTTTGAAGGTATCTCATATACTTCAGCGATCGCCGTATCTTTTTTTAGCCAGGGCAGCAAAAAACAAAGCTTTTTATCAGCATCAGCCTCAGAAGATATCTCATCAAGGATCTGTAAGCCCCTGTCCATCAGCATAGCATCATCCATGTATCCCTGCTCAGAGAGCCTTTTTTCATAAGCAGCACAAAGCTTTTTTAGATCCGCCGCCCTGCCATCAGCCGTATTCTCAAAGTCAGCGCTGTGCTTATTCAGCCTTATGATATTCATCACACGCAAAATCTCCGCAGCTGTTCTGATACAAACTGATGTCTCCGGTAAAAAATCAGGCTTTTCCTCTCGGATCAGCTTATAGAGCAGCGCTGAAGCATAGTCTTTTCCGGCATATATATATTTTCCGCATCTGCCTGCTGACGCCTCCCAGGCGCATATCAGCTCCATAGCCGCCTCATTAACTGTCTTTACCCCCACATCGGCTATCTTCATATCCTCATAACGGTTAAGCGTTCTGATAAGGGTATTTACATCAGCTTTCCTTTCCGTTATTATCACCGATGCCTTTGCCTTCTTAACAAGTTCTTTGATATTCATTTTGCTGACCCTCCATTATAAGCAAAAGAGGACGATTCCGCGATCGTTACAACTTTTTCGATCACCGAACCGTCCCTCTTAACTAACATATAAAGCTAAACTCAGATATCCTCATCTTCCACATTTTCAAGAAGCGCGCCCTGGCTTTTTTTCTTGAGATATGCATTTATGAATCGGTCTATATCTCCATCCAGCACTGCATCGGCATTACCTGTTTCCTCGCCGGTGCGCAGATCCTTTACCAGCTGATAGGGCTGCAGGAAATAAGAACGTATCTGGCTGCCCCAGGCGATAGACTTAAGGTCGCCCTGTATGCCTTTCATCTTTGCTTCTTCCTCGGCCTGTTTGAGCACCAGCAGTTTACCACGCAGCATTTCCATCGCTTTGTCTTTATTCTGGAACTGGGAACGCTCATTCTGGCACTGTACCACTATACCGGTAGGTAAGTGTGTAATACGTATAGCCGATGAAGTCTTATTAATATGCTGACCGCCGGCGCCGCTGGATCTGTAGGTATCAATACGCAGATCATCGGGATTTATCTCTATGCCGGCGTCGCCCTCAAGCTCCGGCACAACATCAACCGATACAAAGCTTGTCTGTCTCTTGCCCTGAGCATTAAAAGGTGAGATCCTTACAAGCCTGTGCACGCCCTGTTCGGAACGCAGGAAACCGTATGCATTCTCACCGTTAACCTGAAAGTCCACGGATTTGATGCCCGCTTCATCACCATCCTGCTGATCGAGCAGCTCCAGTGAAAAACCCTTCTTATCAACCCAATGGCTGTACATTCTGAACAACATGGAAGCCCAGTCACAGCTTTCGGTGCCGCCCGCGCCTGCATTGATACGCATAATGGCGTTGTTTGCATCATACTCACCGGTAAGAAGCGTCTGCAGACGAAGCACTTCAAGTTCCTCTATGAAGGCATCCAGCTCAGAACGAACCTCTTCTATCATCGAGGCATCATTCTCTTCATTGCCCATCTCGATAAGCGTCTGAATATCTTCAAATGCCTGATTCAAGTGGTCACACTTCTCCACTGTGTCCTTCTTGTTCTTGGCTTCTTTGGTAAGCTTATTGGCCCTGTCCGGATCATTCCAGAATTCAGGCGAAGCCATTTCCATATCCAGCTCCTCGATACGGCGCTTTTTATTTTCGATATCCAGGGAGTCACACACTTCCTTAAGGGAATCCTTATACTGCATGAGCTCCAGTTTCATCTGGTCAAGTTCTACCATAATCCACCAAATCTTTCTAATCAATCTACAAGAGTCATAAGACGATATTCCCATCTGATACATGGGTCACAAGACGATCTTCCCACCTTTTAAACGGCATCAGGCACCTCCCGCGTTGCGGGTCCCTCCTAATGCCAAAAGGCGGGCCCCTTCTTGTGACTCTACTGTATCATCCCGTGGCAGTTTTTGTATTTCTTGCCGCTGCCGCAGGGGCAGGGATCATTGGGATATATCTTGGCTGCTTCACGCTTTTTAGGCTGCTTCTGCAGGCTCTCGTCCTTATTGGTACCGGTAACCTTTGCAACCTGTTCACGCTCTACCTTCTGCTCTACCTTAACAGCAAAGAGCAGACGCACTGTATCTTCCTTGATAGCTGTTTCCATAGCGCCGAACATATCAAAAGCATTCATCTTGAACTCTGCAAGGGGATCCTTCTGTCCCATGCTTGCAAGGCCGGATGCTTTCTCCAGCTGATCCATATCATCGATATGGTTCATCCACTTCCTGTCGATAACACGAAGAAGGATCACGCGCTCTACTTCTCTTATCTGCTCGGGCTCGGGGAATTCCGCTTCCTTCGCTTCATAGAGCTTAACAGCCTCTTCTTTAAGCTGCTGCACCAGTCCGTTCTTCTTACGCGCATCTATCCTTTCCAGACTGACAGGCTCAAGCGGGATGATGGGCAGGAGCAGATTATTAAGTTCATTAAGATCCCACT
This sequence comes from uncultured Lachnospiraceae bacterium, assembly GCA_902787595.1. The sequence goes on along the minus strand of CADAHD010000071.1, from coordinate 3,009 downwards.
GATCAGGATCCACATCATCGCTGATAACCGTATCAACAGCGCCTTCTACTATATCCGTGATCATCTTATAGACCACATCACGCATGCTCTCACCATTAAGCACGCGCTTTCTCTCGCCGTATATAACTTCGCGCTGCTCGTTCATAACACGGTCGTACTGCAGCACATTCTTACGTCTTGAGAAGTTATTATTCTCTATACGCTTCTGGGCGCGCTCTATCGCGCTGGAAAGAAGATTATGCTCTATACGCTGATTCTCCTCTATACCCATGGCATTAAAGGTACTGATAAGACGCTCGGAACCAAAGAGTCTCATCAGATCGTCTTCAAGAGAGATATAGAATACGGATTCACCGGGATCACCCTGACGTCCTGCACGACCACGCAGCTGGTTGTCTATACGTCTGGATTCATGACGCTCGGTACCGATTATAAGCAGACCGCCCAGAGCCTTAGCTTCATCATCAAGCTTAATATCGGTACCACGGCCGGCCATGTTGGTAGCTATCGTCACAGCTCCGTGAATACCTGCATCAGCCACGATCTCTGCTTCCTGCTCATGGAACTTTGCATTCAGCACGTTATGCTTGATACCTTCACGCACCAGCATGCGGCTTAACTCTTCCGATGCATCGATATTGATGGTACCCACCAGTATAGGCTGTCCCTTTTCGTGAGCCTCCTTGATGCGTGCCACTATCTCATGCAGCTTTTCCTTGCGTGTCTTATATACACAGTCATTCTGATCGATTCGCGCGATAGGTCTGTTGGTAGGTATGGTTATAACATCCATGCCGTAGATATCACGGAACTCCTGCTCCTCGGTAAGAGCGGTACCGGTCATGCCGGCCTTTTTCTCAAATTTGTTAAAGAAGTTCTGGAATGTGATGGTAGCCAGCGTCATTGACTCGCGCTTTATCTTCACATGCTCCTTTGCCTCTATTGCCTGATGCAGACCATCAGAGAAACGACGGCCCGGCATAAGACGTCCGGTAAATGAATCGACAATGATAACCTTATCATCATCAACTACATAATCCTGATCCTTGAACATAAGGTAGTTAGCGCGCAGAGCCAGTATCATATTATGCTGGATCTCACTGTTCTCGGGATCTGCAAGGTTTTCTATATGGAAAAACTTCTCAACCCTGTCCACGCCGCGGGAAGTAAGGGTAACATTTTTATCCTTCTCATTAAGGACAAAATCACCGGTCTCCTCTTCCTCTTCCTCGGTTCCCATCATGGAATCCATAACAGCGTCGAGTTTGTAGATCATTTCTTCGTCTTTGCCGCGCTTCATCTGCTTTGCCAGCACGTCGCAGACTTCGTAGAGCTTGGTAGCCTTGCCACTCTGTCCTGATATGATCAGAGGCGTACGCGCCTCGTCGATAAGGACGGAGTCGACCTCATCGATGATGGCATAATGCAGCCCGCGCTGTACCAGCTGCTCTTTATATATGACCATGTTATCACGCAGATAATCGAAACCAAGCTCGTTATTGGTGACATAGGTTATATCGCAGTTATATGCTTCACGGCGCTCATCACTCTTCATGTCATTAAGGATAACGCCAACCTTAAGTCCCAGAAACTCGTGTATCTGCCCCATCCACTCGGCATCACGCTTAGCCAGGTAATCGTTTACCGTGACTACGCATACACCCTTGCCTTCGAGCGCATTTAAGTATGCAGGAAGAGTTGATACCAGGGTCTTACCTTCACCGGTACGCATTTCAGCGATGCGTCCCTGATGCAGCACGATACCACCTATGAGCTGTACACGGAAGTGCTCCATGTTAAGGACACGCCTGCCGGCTTCCCTTACCGTTGCATACGCCTCGGGAAGAAGGTCGTCAAGAGTCTCGCCACCGGCAAAACGCTTTTTATACTCCGCAGTCTTTGCCCTGAGCTCTTCATCTGAAAGAGCCATCATGGTATCCCTGTAGCTCTCAATCTTATCTACGATAGGTTTGATACGCTTGAGCTCTCTTTCGGAGTGCGTACCAAAGATCTTGTCGATCAAATTTGCCATATTTTAATACTCCATTGCCTTTTCTTCGCCGTTAAGGACTCTTAAGCCGCCCTGTGCCAGTGCCAGCAGCTCATCTTCACCGGGATATACGGTGATGGGAGCTATCCATGCAACCTTCTCCTTAAAAGCGTCTATTACATATTTTGAATAAGCGATACCGCCGGTAAAGATGATCTGGTCAACCTTACCTTCAAGCACTGCTGCCTGGGAACCGATATTCTTGCAGATCTGGTAGATGAATGCATCGTATACTTCCTTTGCCTTTGCATCACCCTGCTCTATCATCTTCTCAACATCGCGTGCATCGTTGGTTCCAAGGTATGCATTGAAACCGCCGTTGCCTACCAGCATCTTGTAAACAGTCTTCTCATCGTACTTACCGGAGAAGCAGAGTTTTACAAGAGCACCTGCGGGTACTGCGCCCGAACGCTCGGGAGAGAATGCTCCGTCGCCGTCAAGAGCGTTGAACACGTCAACAATACGGCCGTTTAAGTGAGCGCCTACGGATACGCCGCCACCCATATGAACTACTATCAGACGCAGCTGATCATAGGGCTTTCCGCATTCTTTAGCATAACGCTTTGCCACAGCCTTCTGATTAAGTGCGTGGAAAACGCTGGTGCGGGGCAGCGCGGGATTGCCCGAATATCTGGCCAGAGGCTGAAGCTCATCAACAACCACGGGATCCACGATAAATGAAGGAATGCCTACACTGTCAGCTATCTCTCTCGCCAGTATGCCGCCCAGATTGGAAGCATGCTGTCCCTGCTTGCCTATCATAAGATCATGAAGCAGTTCATCCGATACAGGATAGGTACCGCCGGGGATGGGCTTTAACATACCGCCGCGGCCTACCACTGCGCTCAGTTCTTCTACCTTAACACCCTTCTCATTAAGGAAATCCATTATCATCTTCTTGCGGAAATCCTTCTGATCCACTATGGATGCATACTTAGCTATCTCCTCTGTGGAATGAC
>CADAHD010000070.1 GCA_902787595.1 uncultured Lachnospiraceae bacterium | reverse complement strand
TTTTTTCCCTCCGTGTTAGCCGCCAGGGATGCTTTCGACGGCTTTTCAGCTCTGTTCGGCTAACACTTCCCGCTTTTTTGCCTTTTGTGTTAGCCGCCAGGGCTGATTTCTACCACTTTATGCCTTTGTTCGGCTAACACTTTCCCCTTTTTTGCCTTTCGTGTTAGCCGCCAGGGATGATTTCTACCGCTTTTCGGCTTTGACCGGCTAACACTTTCCCCTTTTTTGCCTTTCGTGTTAGCCGCCAGGGCTGATTTCTACCGCTTTTTGGCTTTTTACGGCTTATTAAAAATCGGTTTTAGTATTTGATCCTTTAGCCAACTGTAATATCTGCACGTTTTATCATCACATATCTGTCGATGACATTTGTTATCATATTGAAGATCCTTTAACCCACAGACGATCATATCTGATGATATTTTATTCTCGTAATCTTCTAAAAATGCCTCTTTATCCGGCACTATATAAATAAGTTTGACCTTACGAATTTTTATATAAGATTTATCTTCCATATCGTCAGGTATAGCCTTTGCAATTTCAGTTGCCTGTATCAAATATTTTTTTGAGGAAGAATCACAATTTTCTTTGAGTCTTCCTATTGCATTCTTTTTATTTATCTTATCCTCTCCAAATGTATTAGATAGAAGCTTTTTTAACGAAATGTCTTCATGATTGTCATTATTATCATTGAGATAAGCTCTCATTTTTTCTCTATATTTTTTATCTCCCATCCCCGTATTACTGACACTGTTAAACAATGCCATAAATTCTGCCAGCAAAGTATTCCTGTTTATTCGTTGAATATAGTTGTCATAAAAAGCAATCTGATCAACATTAATACTATCGATTGATGTTTTTAATTCTACCAGATAGATGTTTTCATCATCCTTAAGCAAATAATCCGCCTTGTTGTTACTATAATACCATTTACCATCTTTGCTAAAATCAACTTCTTTTTTGATCATCGGAAATTCTTTGGTGATATATTCCAGTTCACCTTCTATGACATCACTGCCTTTTAGCATTTCTTTAATAAGATTGGTAATCACCGGTGTAATAAGCGTATCGATCACTACCTCTGTCTTTATGCCGGCAGTGTAATAATCATGGATCACATTTTTTTCTATAATACTTAATATGGATTCTACACTCATGTTCTTTTTCTTCCTCCACTCTTTCAAGATTCAGCTACGGCATAAGTTCGATAGCGGTTAGTCCCCCTCCCTTATGGTCGGCGGACAGTGGTACGGAAATCAAAGATTTCCTGTCTCACTTATTCGCTTCGCTCAGAATGACAGGGCAACAGGTTGTCACCCCCCAGAATGACCCAGTCACAAGAAGGGGCCCGCCTCTTGGCATCAGAGGTGGTCCGCTCACTTGAGCATGGTTCTTTGGATGCCGGTAGTTCTTTCAAGATCCTTCGCTTCGCTCAGAATGACAATACATCTCCGCGCTCCAGTCGGACTATATTATCGCTGTAGTCTGCGAAAAGCTCTAATTCTTTAAAGGCAGCGGCGCTTTCGGTATGCATCGGCACTATGATGTCGGGGCAGGTCATGTCCATCAGCTTTTTGAGGTCCTCTACATAAGCGTGGCCGGAGGTATGCAGAACCTCAATGTTTTCCGGCTTATATCCCTTAAGAAATTCTACCACCGAAGGATCCTCGGCCTTACCGCCTTTAAGATATCCGCTCCACATGGAATAAATGATGTGCGGATCCTTCATAGCCATAAGGCGTTCTTCAAACTTACCCGTAGAAACATAGGGATTTCTGTTAGGTCTGGCCAGCATAACAAAACCCTTATCAAGATAAATATCCGGTTGGGCCATATGGAAAGGTTTCCGCTGTGTACCGGGTATCATATGATCTGCCAGATCCTTCATATAATACTCATTCTCACCGGGACACAAAACATATATTTCATTTCCGTATCTGTAATCTTTCGGGAAATACTTATGCTTTGCTTCTATGGCCGTCATCATGATACGCGCCTGGTACGGATCGACGATAAAAGCCTTATCCCTGGGTGTGGCAAGATAAAATCCCATTACACTGTCTATATTTGTAGATGATACCAACACTACGTTTTCCTTATGCCGGCTGAATATCTCTGCTGCCTTTTCCTTCAGATCCTTCTCGCACCGTATGGTATTGGCGGTCTCCTCTTTAACCCTTGATACCATGGTGCCCTCGGTGATAAGTATATCAACCCTGCCGACCTTTTCCCTTATCATCTTTTCAAAGGTCTTTTCGCCAGGGATCCCGTGCGCACGAAAGTCCCCTGTATACAGGATGCGCTCACCGTTCATTTCGATCACAAACATATAGGCGTCCAGAGCCGAATGATCGCAGATAAGCGGCATTATCCTGATCCCGTTAAAATCCTTAAACTCGCCGGCTCTCCAATAGGGGATCATCCTGTCTATGACGGGAGTTTCGATCTTTCCTTCCTCTCCGTTCTTTACCCTTACATAGTCCACATCCTTTGCTATGATCTTCATTATATCTTTTGCGATCCGGCCTATATACATGGGTATGCCTTCGGGGATCCTGTTCTTTAAACCCGTATGATCCCCGTGATAATGGGTAAACAGAACTGCATCCGTTTTTACCTCAGGCTGTGAAAACACTTCCTTCACCAGCTCATCATCATTAAGCTCCGCATTCTCCGTTCCCGGAAGATTTGCGCCAAAATCGATCAGTATGCGGTGATCACCCTTTTTTATCTCCGTGACTATCCCGCCTATCTGGTCTATCCCTCTGTATATCCTGATCCCGTCCATATCGTATCTCATACAAAACCTATCCTGCGTATCTTCTGCTTACTTTCCAATAAGATATCCTCATCAAAATCATCCGCGATAAGGGTGGTAAGCATCCTTTTGGTAACACGTCCCCTGCAGCCCGTTCCCGCTATCCTCTTAGCCTGATTCAGCAATGCCTTATCAAGCAGATTTCTGGCAAAACGTCCGTTTCCGAAATCAGACTGCTTACATGCATTATAAAATATCTTTCTGCATTTTTCCAATGCATCGTCATCAATTACAACCCCCTGCTCTTTACACATCCCCCTGATTATCTGTGTAAGCTCATCAGCATTATAATCTTTAAATTCCATATGAAAGGCGATCCTGCTGCGCAGTCCCTCATTTTTTTCAATAAAGGATTTCATGGGTCCGGGATATCCCGCAAATATCACTATCACCTGATCCCGCATATTCTCCATCTGCTGCACTATAGTGTTAATGGCTTCATCGCCAAAGCTGTGGCTGTCGTCCACAAGCGAATATGCCTCATCGATAAAGAGAACACCGCCCTTTGCTTCGCGGAATCTGCTGATCACGGTCTTTGCCGTCCAGCCCACATACCTTCCCACAAGGTCACCCCGTCCGCATTCCACAAAAGCTCCGGTCTCAAGTATCTGCTCCTCCGTCAGGACCTCGGCTATAAGTCTGGCTACCGTAGTCTTTGCGCATCCGGGATTACCTGTAAAGACCATATGTCTCGAAATATCCCTTTCTTCTATTTTGTACCGCTCACGCTGCTTTTTTAATCTGTAAAAAGCCAGTATCTGATCTGTAAGCTCCTTAACCTCCGTGAGCCCGGTCATGCCCATAAGCTGTTTATAGGCGCTTTTCTTCTTATGTTTCTTTTCGGGAGCATATTTTTTATAAGATTTATAGGATGCATAAACCTTCTCACAAAGACATTTCTTTTTCCATTTATCAAAATACCTGCATACATCCGATGCCAGAAAAGAATTCTTATCTTCAAGTATCCTGTACAGATCCTCATCTTCAAATTCAGCAAAGCGAGAATCTTTCACCAGACGTTTAAGATATTCCAATGCTTCGGCTTTATCTCCGCGCCCCTCATTTATGGTGATGATCTCCATTTCATCACCAAGACTTGTAAGGAAGCTGCCGGAAAAACCTTTTTCTCCCGTATTTTCCACAAGAAAGAACAGGGTATCTTCCTTATAACTTTTGATCTGTCTGCTTATATATTTAACCACTCTTTCATATTCCGAAGCAAATTCACTTTCCCCATCGCCCTTCATCTCAAATACAACAGCCGACATGGCGGAACCTTTAAAAAGATTCTCCATGCCGCTCTCATCGTAACACCCCCGTTCTATTGAGGTGACTATACTCAGACGGCCCGCGGGAAGGCGTTTTTTATAACGCAGCGCTTTCACCAGAAGCAGGATGATATCCATGGCAGATGACATGCTCCGGGACCTGATATGATAATGCACCGGAAAGCCATAGAATCTCTCCATGTTGTCATCCCCGTATATACGGTCCAGTTCATCGCGGAGAGTGGGATCTGCCATCAGCGCCGCCGCTTCTGTTTCAGCCCCGGCCTTATCGTATGCGTCGCCATCTATTATCCTTTCTTCAAGGGTATAGGAACGGCTGTCAAGATCCAGATTCAGTTCCGAATAACAGCGCCGTCTTAAATCTGTAAATGAATTATCAATGCAGCGGTCAATAGCGGCGTTCACTTCCTTTACAGTGATCTCCTTAAACTGAGTGCAGCTTATATCCTCTGCTTCCATCAGACTGCTGACATTCTCACTGATAAGGGAACGCCAGGCTTCATATCCCTCCGGCTCGCTCGTAACCGTCACGGCGCAGAAGCTTTTCGCATCAGCTTTCACGATAATGCTGTAACTGTTTTCGCCCCATTTGGCCTGAAGCTGTTTATTCACGGATCTGACCTTTTTTTCGAAAGCGTCTTTTTCTTCATCGCTTTCGATATTGCCGCCATTCTTAAGCCTGTATGTAAATTCCGTTTCATAACAAAGCATATGCGTTACCTCCTGTTTTATTCTGATACCAATGTAGCATATGCCAAAAACGAATAACGACATCTTGGTGGCAGGTAAGTTCAGGATCGTGTATAATATCGTTAGAAGATCGTCTTATGACCCGCTTATAACGATAAATACCCATCAGGATCCTTCGCTCAGAAAGACAGGGTAAGATGCATAATGACGCAGGAATGCACGAAATAGCACAGAAATACATGGCATGACGCAGGAATGCACGGAATATACGGTATGACGCAGGGAGAAATATGCGCAAGATACACAGACAATTGCAGCTGTACTATCATATAACGACTACCGAATATCACAGTCCCAAAGATCTGATGCGTGAATTCGGCATAGGGCAGCGCATGCTGCAGCGCGACCTGGAAGATCTGCGCTACAGCGGGCTGCTTTATCTTAAATATGACAGAAAAGCTGACAATTACACGGAGGCCGATCCCCAAAAATTCAAAAAAGCCGTAAAGATCAATGAACGCCGCAGACAGCATCTTAAGCTGCTCCACCGCCTGGCAACACTGATGGATAATCTTACTGTAACTGATGAGCGCAGGCTTTCCGATTACGAATCGCTTTTATGGGAGTATCACTACTATATAGAACTTGTGAAAGAAGACCCCGTGGAATTTCCTCCCGAAGACATAGGCGATCCGCCGGAAAAGCCGGAATTTGCAGACATCAGGGCCGAATACTATGAGCTTTTTCCCGACTGCAGTGAAAGGACCAGAGCCAGGGATTTCGCCACACTGACCGAAGCCGGATTCACGGTAAAGTACAGCCGCCGCCACCGCGCCTTTCTGGTCGGCCCCGATATCAGCCCCAAAGATGAGCGGCACTGGTAAAGAAGGCAGCATACATATCTGTGTCTTCTTTTGACCACTGTGCTGTTTTATGTTACAATACGGCGACAGCTGTTTTTTTGTCTTTTTTGAGAGGAGTGTTTTATGACCATATACCTTATAGATTTTGAAAACGTGAGCATAGGCGGACTTAAAGGCGCATCGGATTTGGGACAGCAGGATCTGGTGTTTCTTTTTTCATCAAAAAACGCCGCCCGCCTGACCACGGCCACCCTGGCTACCTTTAACAGCACCACCCTTAAATTCGTGGAAGTGCCCGTTAAAAAACAGTCGCTGGACATGCATCTGGTCTCCTATCTGGGGTATCTGATCGGCACTACAGACGCCGAACATTTCATAATAATAAGCAACGATCACGATTACGATAATATAATGGCTTTCTGGAGAGCCAACGGCCGCAACGTTATCATAGAGCGCCGCGGCAGCATATCTCCCCAGGCAGCCGCAGATAAGCCTGCCACATCCGGGCGCAGCAGATACAGCCGCAGCTCTTCCCGTTCTTCCGAAGATAAGCAGTCAAAAAAGAGCTTTAACTCTTCCGATGAGACCATAACCGAGAAAAGCGCGCCTGCAGGCGAAGAGAAAAACGACGCCAAAAAGCCTTCTGCCAAACAGGGCTCAAACAAGACGCAGGCGCCTGCAAAAGCTGAAAATACCGCAGCCGTCAGCGACAAGACTGCTGCCGTAAGGGAAGCCCTTTCAAAAGTATATGACGAAAATGTCTGCGAAGACGTGCTGCGCATCATAGCAGCGCATTCAGAGGAGCATAATCCCCTTACTTCCATACATAACGATCTGAGAGACAGCTATAAAGATCCTGACTATCTGGAAATCTATAAGCTTATAAAGCCCGTGCTTTCGGACTCCTCTGCTGCCGCAGGCAAAAGACGCAAACCGGGCCAGACTCCCAAAAGCGATAATGCCGCTGCCGCAAAAGACCGGAGCAGTAAAAAGCCCGAAGACAATGCAAAAGAGCAGGGCAGCAAAAAGCCCTCGGATAATGCTAAAAATGATACGGCAAAAAAACGCGGCAAGGATCCCGCGCAGAAAAACCAGCCCAATTCCGATGTTACCCGCATAAACAATGAGGTGCAGAAACTTTTGAGCAAGGCTAAGTTTGAGACCGAGATCATCAGCTTTGTTGCCGGACTGGCTTCAAAAAATCATGCTGCCAAGGGTGGAAAGATGACCATCTACCGCAGTATCATCTCCAAATACGGGCGCGAAAAGGGTCTGGAGATCTACGACAGGCTTAAGCCTCTTTTCGCCGACACCGAACTCTGGAAATAAGCGGCATCAAAGGAATCATATATGAACGTTATCAAAAAACTAAAGATAGTACTGAACAAAAAGCAGAAACAGAGGGTGATACTGCTGTGCATACTAATAATGATCGGCGCTTTGCTGGAAACACTTGGCGTAGGCGTGATCAGCCCTCTTATCTCTGCCGTGGTAAGTCCCGAGACCATCCTTGAGAATGACGTCGTAAAGACAATACTCAGCATAACCGGCATGGAAGATATCAGCAACGAAGGATTTGTCCGCATCCTTCTTCTGGTAACCATAGCGGTCTTTATATTCAAAAACGCATATCTTCTGTTTGTTTCCTTTGTACAGAGCCGCTTCATAGCCTGGACCCAAAGCTCCACCTCGGTAAGACTGATGGGCGATTATCTCAACCGCCCCTACGAGTATTATCTCAATGCCGATGTGAATGTGATGATCCAGACCGTAAACAAGGATATCCCACACATTTTTGAGCTGCTGCAGGAATTCATGCTGCTCATAACCGAGATAGCCGTATCTTTCTGTATATGCACATTTCTTCTGGTACTGGCTCCCGTGATGACCTTAAGCCTTGCGGCTTTGCTGGGAGTTATGATACTGCTGATCCTGCTGGTCTTTAAACCCAGGCTCCGCGATCTGGGACATGAGCGCATCGACGCCCAGAATAACATGATGAAATGGATGCAGCAGAGCGTCTTTGGCATCAAAGACGTAAAGGTTGCCGCAAAGGAAAACTACTTCCTGGGAAGATTTGAAAAAGGAAGCCGCGCGCAGGCAAACGCTTCGGGAAAATATACAGTTATGAACAACTTCCCCCGCCTCGTAATAGAAACCTTCAGCATAGTGGGGCTTTTGCTTTATATGTTCATTTCCGTATTGCGCGGCAAAGATCTGCAGATGATGATGCCCGAGCTTACGGCTTTCGGTCTGGCCGCAGTGCGTCTCATACCGGCTGTAAACCGCATATCCACGCATCTTTCGGCTATTGCTTATTATGAGCCTTCGCTTAACCTGGTCTGCGATAATCTGGATCTGGCCAATCTTAAAGAGATCAGTATTGAAGATGATAAGCCTTCGCGCATCAATCTTACAAAAGACATTAAGCTCAATGGCATATACTACCGCTATCCCAATACCGAAAAGGATATCTTTGCAAATGCAGAAATGGACATACCCGTAGGTTCGTCCATAGGCGTGATCGGTCCCTCCGGCGCCGGCAAGACCACTATAGTCGATATACTGCTGGGACTGCTGCTGCCGCAAAAAGGCGAGATACTTGTGGATGGTCAGAAGATCAAGCCCAACGATCCTGCCTGGATCTCCAATATAGGTTATATCGCTCAGAATATCTACATGCTGGATACCAGCATACGCGAAAACGTGGCCTTCGGCATAGATCCCAAAGATGCAGATGAAGATCGGATCTGGAAAGTGCTCGAGGAAGCGCAGATGGCAGACTTCATCCGCTCTCTGCCAGACGGGCTCGACACCATGATAGGAGACAGGGGCGTGCGCATATCCGGCGGACAGCGCCAGCGCATAGGCATAGCCCGCGCGCTTTATAACGACCCGGATCTTCTGGTTTTTGATGAAGCCACCAGCGCTCTTGATAATGAAACAGAGGCTGCTATCATGGAAGCGATAGGCAGCCTCAAAGGTCGTAAAACTATGGTTATAATTGCTCACAGATTAAAGACTATAGAGAATTGCGATAAGGTCTATCGTGTTGAGAACGGCCTTATCACCGTGACGGATAAGGTGTAAGCCTCTTGGCTTACATATCCTTTTCCATACGGTCTATCTCTTCCTGAAGTGTCTTGATCTGCTCTTCGTTCTCAGCGATCCAGCCTTCTATCTGCTGGCGCTTTTCTTCGTTGACAGTTGTCTCCAGACGCTCTTTAAGCTTGGTGATGTTTGCATTGATATTCTCAATGCGCTGTTTGCGGCGCTCGATAGCCCCTCTCGTATTCTCAAGCCACTGCTCGTGACGGGCTGAATCGCTGCTGCGCTTTGCATTCCAGAATGCATCCTGTGCCTCACGCAGCTGCTTCCAGAGTGCTTCCTCAAAACGCTTTCCTGCAGAGCCTATCTTTTTCCACTCTTCATTGATAGCTTTCATGCGGTCTGCGGCAGTCCTGCTGTAATCTCCGCTTTCGGCATACTTCTTTGCTTCCTCGATCAGATCTTTCTTTGCATCCCTGCGCGCATTGTATTCGCTGTCTCTTTCCTTGCGAAGCTCATTGCGGCGTGCATAA
>CADAHD010000069.1 GCA_902787595.1 uncultured Lachnospiraceae bacterium | reverse complement strand
AGAGATCCGAAAACGCGTGGATGCTTCGGGCTTTGGCAGGGATATGATCACGATCGAGATCACGGAAAGCACCATTGGGCGTAACTTCGAATACATGAAGAAGCAGGTAGAGCGTTTTCAGGAGCTTGGTTTTAAGGTATGGATGGATGATTACGGCAGCGGTTATTCTTCGCCGGTTATACTGCAAAAGCTTCATTTCGATACCATCAAGCTGGATATGGAATTTCTTGCCAATTTCGATAAAGGCGACGACAGCAAGATAATCTTAAGCTCCCTGATAAAGATGGCGATAGGTCTGGGCATGGACACCGTCGTAGAAGGTGTTGAAACTAAAGAGCAGGCTGAATTTCTGAAAGAAGTGGGCTGCACGAAGCTTCAGGGTTATTATTATTGTAAACCCATACCCGTAGAGCAGATCATGGCGCGCTATCAGAGTAAAACAGCCATAGGCTTTGAGAATCCGGATGAGACAGGGTATTATTCAACCTTGGGCCGGGTTAATCTGTATGAGCTTTCGGTTTCCGCAGACAATAGCAATGACTTTGATAATTATTTCAATACTATGCCCATGGCTATTGTAGAGATCCGTGAAAAGAATATTTCCGTGATCCGTTGTAATAAAACCTTTAAGGAATTCTATATAAGCAATGTTTCAAAAATACAGTTTACAAAAAGCTCAGATGATGACGACTTTGACAAACCGTTTCGCAACGCCCTGATGCATTGCGCAAATGAGGGCAGGCAGACTATCCTGGATCTGTATTCAAGATTTGGAAAAAAGATACATATGCTTATCAGACGCCTTGCTGTCAATCCCGTGAATGACGCCAGATCAATGGTAGTGGTGATCCTGAGCATCAGTGATGAGAGCTCGATGGAAAACGGACTTTCCTATGATGCGGTTGCACAGGCGCTATCGGCTGATTATCGCAATCTTTTTCATGTTGATCTTGAGAGTGAACGTTTTGTCGAATACAGACCTGATGACGAATACGGGGACATCAAATATGAACGCCGCGGTGAGAACTTTTTCAGTGAAAGCCGCAAAGATGCCGCTGTATATATCTATGAAGAGGACAGGGAATACTTTACCGGGATATTTACAAAAGAGAATGTGGTTAAGTCCATAGATGAGCACGGCGCATTTACATTAACCTACAGGATCAATACTCCGGAAGGGCCGTCCTTTGTTGACATGAAAGCTATCCGCATAGGGCGTGAGGGCCGGTATATCATCATAGCTGTTTATAATGTTGACGCCAGGATGCGCACGCAGAAAGAGATGGAGCGCATAAATGAAGAACGCATGGTATACAGCCGCATAAGCGCTCTTGTAGGCAATTATATAGCATATTATACCGTTGAACCCGATACGGGAAAATACATAGTATTCAGCGCTACCCGGGAATTTGATGAGCTGGGGCTGTCGAAGGTTGGCGATGATTTCTATAAGGATGCCGTTAAAGAAGGCAAAAGCATGATCTTTGCGGAAGATCGTGAAATGTTTGTAAAGGCTATAACCAAAGCTAAAATACTTAAGCAAATCGAGAAGAAGGGCATGTTCCGCCTTGTGTACAGGGTCATTGACGGAGAAGATACCAGATATGTCTGCTTAAAGGCTGCGATGGTGATCGAGAACGGCAAGAAGACCATGATAGTCGGCGTGAGCGATGTGGACGAACAGATAAAGCGCGACAGGGATTATACTATCAAGCTTTCGGCGGCGCGCAATAAAGTGAAGCTGGATGAGCTTACCGGAGTCAAGAACAAGCATGCGTTTATTGATGTTGAGAATCAGATAGATACACAGATAGAAGAAGGTAATATAACCTCTTTTGCGCTGGTAATACTTGATATCATAGGAGTTCATGTGGTCAATGACAGGCAGGGCCACAGAGCGGGGGATGAATTCATTAAACAGGGCTGCAGGAGCATATGTGAAGTATTCCATCACAGCCCGGTCTTCAGGGTAGGCGGTGACGAATTTGCGGTTGTAGCTGCCGGCAGGGATTATGAGCAGATCGATGTGCTTATGGACGCGCTTATGAAGAGAAATAAGCTTAATGCCTCCAGAGGAGGTTTATTGATAGCTGCCGGGATGGCGCGCTACAACAATGATGCAAACGTGGATACCGTGTTCAGACGCGCTGACCGCGCCATGTATGAGAATAAAAAGATACTGGAAGGTTTGAAAGAAGAATAAAGAAGGTATTGGGGGAAGCCGCTGCAGGCGCGCTTTCTTCTTAAAAAACTATTACTAATGGAGGTAGCAAAATGAAAAGGACAGCAATTACAGAATCCGGAATAGTGAAGGGGCTGCAGGGATCGGATGCGCGTATCACCGTGTATAAGGGCATTCCCTTTGCAGCGCCGCCTGTAGGGGAGAACCGCTGGAGAGCGCCCAAGCCCGTACAGCCCTGGGAAGGCGAAAGAGAGGCATATACCTTTGGGCCTATACCGGTTCAGGATACTCCGGGCATGGGGGATGATCTTTACTGCCGTGAGTGGCATGTTGACTGTGATCTGCCCATGAGCGAAGACTGTCTGTATCTTAATATATGGACGCCGGCTAAGAAACCCGATGAGAAGCTTCCCGTACTCGTATGGTATTTTGGCGGAGGTTTCCAGTGGGGCTATACCGCAGAGATGGAATTTGACGGAGAGCGTATCGCTTCAAGAGGAATAGTTGTTGTAAGCGTAGCATATCGTCTGGGAGCCATCGGTTTCATGGCGCATTCGGAGCTTACCAAAGAAGAAGGCGTTTCCGGAAACTATGGTTTCCTGGATCAGAAGGCCGGCCTTGAATGGGTATACAGAAACATCGCGGCATTTGGCGGCGATCCCGAACGCATCACCATTTCCGGACAGTCGGCAGGCGGCTGCAGCGTTATGAACCAGCTTACCTGTGAGGAGAATTTCGATAAGATAAAAGGCGCGGTTATAATGAGCGGCATAATCCGTTTCCCTCAGGCAGAAAGAGAAAAGGATCTGTTCTGTCCTACCGAGCTTGATAAAGCAGAGAAAAAGGGTGCGGATTTCCTGGAGTATCTTGGTGTTAAGAACATTGAAGAAGCCAGAAAGCTCGATGCCATCTTCATCAGGGATAAATATGCAAAGTACCGCGATGACCATCAGACTATGTTTGTGGGCATCAAGGACGGACGTTTCTGCGTGGGAGACCCTGTGGAGCGCATAATCAATGGCGACTGCGCGCCCTGCGCGATAATGACCGGAAATACAAAGGATGAGTTCGTATTCGGCGGAAGCAACATGGTGGAGCGTTCCGTTAAGGAGACGCTTGATGCAGCCATGGAAAAGGATCCCTCAAGGAAATTCTATTATTACAGCTTCAGCCCCGATATCCCCGGGGATGATGATCCCGGCTGTTTCCATTCCTGCGATCTGTGGTTCTGGTTTGAGACGCTGCTTAAGTGCCGCAGGGCATATCAGGGCAGACATTTCGATCTGGCAAGACAGATGTGCAATTATATCTCATCCTTTGTTAAGACGGGTGATCCCAACTGCGCGGATAATGACGGTACGAAGCAGCCCGAATGGAAGACCTATACAAAGGCGGGACATGAAGGCGTTGATTTTACAGGCGAAGGAACTAAGCAGATCTGAATCGGGCCATCCCGGTCAGATATAAGGAGAAAAACATGGATTTTAAAGAACAGGCCAGAGAGCTGGTTTCAAAGATGACGGTGGCGGAAGCCATTTCACAGCTTTTATATGATGCTCCGGCGATAGAGCGTCTGGGTATACCCGCATATAATTACTGGAACGAAGGACTTCACGGCACGGCCCGTACCGGCACGGCCACGGTTTTTCCCCAGGCCATAGGTCTGGCAGCAATGTTTGATACCGATGAGCTGGAAAAGATAGCGGATGTAATAGCAACCGAGACCAGAGCCAAATACAACGAAGCAAGGGCAAAGGGAGACCGCGGCATTTATAAGGGCATTACCCTCTGGTCACCCAATATCAATCTTTTCCGCGACCAGCGCTGGGGACGCGGACAGGAGACTTATGGAGAAGATCCCTATCTTACCTCGAGGCTGGGAGTAGCTTTTATTAACGGACTTCAGGGCAAGGGTAAATATTTAAAGACAGCGGCCTGCGCAAAGCATTATGCGGTTCATTCGGGACCGGAGTCGCTGCGTCACGGCTTTGATGCAAAGGCCGATGCAAAGGATATGGAGGAGACCTATCTTCCTGCTTTTAAAGCTGCGGTAAAGGAAGCTAAAGTTGAGAGCGTCATGGGCGCATACAACCGCACCAACGGAGAACCCTGCTGCGCCAGCAGGGAACTGCTCATAAAAAAGCTCAGGGAAGAGTGGGAGTTTGACGGCCATGTGGTTTCTGACTTTATGGCGCTGCGCGACATACACGAGAATCATCATGTGACGGATAATGCAGTGGAAACGGCTACTCTCGCATTAAAGAACGGATGCAATCTGAATGCAGGCTATACCTACCCGGCTCTTTATCAGGCTTATGCAGAGGGCAGGGTCACGGAAGAAGAGATACGCGATGCGGCTGTGCGCGTATTTACAACGCGCATGCGCCTGGGCATGTTTGCCGAAGATTGCGAATACGATAAACTGGGACAGATGGATGTGGATACAAAGGAGAGCCGGAAGCTTGCTTATGAGGCTGCCTGCAGATCCTGCGTGCTGCTCAAAAACGACGGTCTGCTGCCGCTTGATCCCACAAAGATAAAGACTGTAGGCGTTATAGGGCCTACGGCTTCATCGATAGAAGTGCTTAACGGCAATTACTGCGGCACCGCGTCAAAATATGTGAACAATACGGACGGCATACGCGCGGCAGCAGGCGATGCGCGCGTGCTCTATTCGGAAGGCTGCCATCTCTTTAAGCCCGAGGTACAGCCGCTGGCAAAAGCGGACGACCGCATAAGCGAAGCGCTTTCAGTTGCTGAGCATTCGGACGTGGTGATCTTATGCCTTGGGCTGGATGCGACCATAGAAGGCGAGCAGGGCGATACCGGAAATGCTTTTGCTGCAGGCGATAAGGAAACGCTGTATCTGCCCAAGAGCCAGCTTAAGCTTTTTGAAGCGCTCAGAAAAACAAAGACTCCTATCGTGCTGGCGCTGAATACCGGCAGCGCGATGGATGTATCAAAGCTTGAAGACAGATGCTCGTCTATCCTGCAGTGCTGGTACAGCGGCGAATGCGGAGGCGAGGCTCTGGGCGATATCATCTTCGGCAAGGCGGCGCCGGGCGGAAGATTGCCCGTTACCGTGAGCTACGACGGCACGCTTCCCGAATTTACGGATTATTCCATGTCCGGCAGGACTTACCGTTATGATGAGCATGAAGCTTTATATCCCTTCGGTTACGGTCTGTCATACGGAAAGGTTGAATATCTGTCGTTTAGCGCGGACAGGGAAAATGCTTATGTAGAACTTAAGAACACAGGTGATACCGACACGGAGGAAGTGGTTCAGATATACATTTCCAATAACGCGGAGGAAAAGGCGGCTGCTGCCGGAAACGAAGAATATCTGTCGGCTTTTGATGCGCAGAGACAGCCTAAATGGTCGCTTTGCGGATTTAAACGTGTAAGCCTTAAAGCAGGTGAGAGCCTTAAACTGACTCTGCCTCTAAGCGCCTCGGCTTTTGATACGGTTTTGAACGACGGCAGGAGAGTCGTGCTTAAGGGCAGATATACACTCTACGCCGGAGGACAGCAGCCGGATAAGAGGAGTGAGATACTTACGGGTAAGAAATGCCTTGAACAGGAGGTCGTGCTCTAAGGCATGATAAGGTATCTGAACAGTCTTAAACTTGGTCAGAAGCTGCATCTGCTTTTTTTGCTGTGCGTGCTCATACCCATGCTGATCACTGACGGCATCATAATCAAGAATGTGCAGGAAGCCAACAAGATCAATATGGGACTTGATACCGAAAAGACTGCTTATACCACGCAATACTGTTTGAGCAACTTTCTGGAATATCCCATTAATGTGGCAAATAATATTTACCGAAGCAGTGTGCTGGAGAATTTCTTTAACGAGACCTATCCTACAAGCGCCGATTATTATACCGCTTTTTACAGGCTGCACCGTGATCAGATCTTTGATGACAACCTTGGTATCAGCGGATCGCGGGTATACATCTATGCCGATAACAAGACTATCTTAAACGGCAGCGGCTATTATCGCATGGAGCGGGCCAAGGAGAATGAGTGGTATCCGGCGTTTGAGGACAGTGAAAAGACCAGCACGCTGTATTTTTATTACGGCAGAAATAATATGGGCAGCGGCAGTTTTAAACGTAAGCTGACCCTGATAATGAAGATGGATATGCCCAGTTTCTCGGGATGCGAGAAGCTTCTGGCCATCGATCTGGATTATTCGGCCATGGCCAGGGAGCTGATCGATCTGGATCTGAATTCGGATATATATATCTGCGACGGTGATAAGATCCTGCTTTCCAACAGACCGGATTATCGTGTACAGGATAATTACGATACGCTGGAACTGAGCAGCAAGAATGTTTACACATATCCGATCACACTCTATGACAGGGATTACACGCTTTATGTAATACCCAGGCTGCAGAGCACCTGGCAGTATATAAGCGGGCGCAGCGGGCTTTTGATGATGTTCGTTCTCATCAACCTGAT
Organism: uncultured Lachnospiraceae bacterium; assembly: GCA_902787595.1. The sequence goes on along the minus strand of CADAHD010000069.1, from coordinate 2,640 downwards.
ACTCCCGCTTCTGATGATGAGACTGATAGAAGGTTCGATCACTTCCCGTATACTTTCGCTTGAACGTTCTTTTGAGAGCGTAGAAGACGATGAATTAAAGACCATTGACAAAGTCGAAGGAAATGACGAGATAACGGGACTCATAAAGAGTTATAACCGTATGGTCGAGCGGATGAACGAGCTGATGCATACGGTTTATAAGGACAGGCTGCAGCAGCAGGAAAATGATATTGCCAGGCAGAATGCCGAACTGCTGGCGCTGCACAGTCAGATAAATCCGCACTTTCTCTTTAATGCTCTTGAGAGCATACGTATGCACAGTCTGATCAAGAAAGAAAACGAGACTGCCGAGATGGTCGGAAAGCTTGCCATCATGGAGCGCAGCTATGTGAGCTGGGGCGATGATCTGATACCTGTGCACAGGGAGATGGACTTTGTTAAGGCTTATCTGCTGCTGCAGAAATACCGTTTCGGTGACAGGCTCAATTATGAGCTGGAGATAGAAGATGATTGCGTGGATATAGAGATCCCCAAGCTGACCATAGTTACATTTGTCGAAAATGCCTGCCTGCATGGCGTTGAAAGAAAGGCGGCTAACGGCTGGATCTTTGTCAGAGCTTACAGGGAAGGAGATTCACTGGCGCTGGAGGTAGAAGATACCGGCGAAGGAATGAACGAAGAACTGCAGAATGCGATCAATAAGCAGTTGGAAGAAGTAAGCCTTGAGAACATGAAAGGCAAGAAACATGTGGGAATGATGAATGCATGCATGCGTCTTAAGCTGCTCACCAAAGGGCGTGCGCGTTACCGCCTGGAGAGTGAAGAAGGCGTAGGCACGGTCATGCATATCACCATCCCTATCGATAAATAAGAATATTACTACGGGCTGATGCCCTCGGAATGGCCGGAGAAGTCATTCTGATAGTTTCGGAGGTTACGGATGAAAGTACTTTTTGTAGATGATGAGCCTATCATAACCCAGGGACTCAGAGTATTGATCGACTGGGAGGAGGAAGGTTTTGAGATAGCGGGAAGCGTACAGAACGGAAACGAAGCTCTTAAATTCCTGAAGAAAGAGCCTGTGGATCTGGTTTTGACCGATATCCGCATGCCCGAGTGCTCGGGACTTGAGCTGCTGGAAAAGGTAAAAGAACAGGGGATATCGGACGCATATTTCATAATAATGAGCGGTTATGATGACTTCAGCTATGCGCAGCAGGCGATAAGATCCGGCTGCCTTGATTACATACTGAAGCCTGTCGATGCCGATGAGCTGCGCAGGATAGTGCGCAAGGCACGTTCACTCGAAGAAGCACGCAAAGAAGACGAAGAACGCCGCAGCAGGATGGAACACGCCTATCTTGACAGGAATATGATAACACGTCTGATAGGCACGTATGACAACGGAAATCCCGCAAAAAGCATGATCATCTGCAAGGATAATCTGGACGGGCTTACGGCTGCTATCGAAGAGAACGATCATGAAAAAATAGAGAAATATGTTTATGCTTTTTATCGTGAGACCAAAGAAAAGAATCTTACGGAAGAAGAGGTTAATTTTAATATAAGCTATCTGCTGTTTCAGCTGATACATATAGCTTCGGAACAGGATGATGAGGTCAATCACGAAGAGATAATGCGCTTTATAGGTGAAAGCTCTTTTGAAGAGAGCATCATAAAGGGCAGCGCTTATATGTGCCGTTTCTGTCTGGAATATGCCGAATATGTATCGCAGCTCAGAAAGAGCGCGGCGCGCGGCATATTGCAGGATGTTGAGCGGGAGATCAAAGCTCATTATGCGGAAAATATAAGCCTGCGTGAGCTCAGTCAGAAATTCTATCTTAACAGCGCTTATCTGGGCCAGATATTTAAAAAGAAATACGGCCAGTCTTTTAAGGATTATCTTACCGATTACCGTATCAAAGAGGCGGCCAAGATGCTGGCGCGCACCGATCTGAAGATAATCAGGATAGCGGAGGATGTAGGGTACAAGGACAGCGATTATTTTGTGCAGAAATTCATAGAACGTATGGGCTGCACTCCTTCGAAATACAGGCGGGACCACCGGGAGGCATAAATGGAAAGGGGCAGAGGCGCCTTCAACAGAATATCGTATAAATGTCTTTGTCTTATAGCGGCGCTGGTCCTGCTCATGGGGCTGGGAAGCTGCGAGCAGGGATACGGCGTACAGGACAGCGGAGCTGAAGATATTCTTGAGCTTAAGATGTTCATTGCCATGAGCGGCACCGAGATAAATGAAGAGAACGAAGTGCAGCAGCTGATAGCGCGAAAGACGGGAGTGATAGTCAGGGAAGAGTGGCTGCCGCCGGGGCAGACTGCGGATGAGGCGGTGAGCGCCATTATCGCGGACGGAACATATCCCGATCTTATTGACGGCAGCGACGCGATGGTACAGCTGTACAACGCCGGACTGCTGGTGCCCTGGGATGATTATCTTGATAGGTATCCGAATTTAAAATCATATTATACCGAGGAAGAATGGAACAGCTTCCGCCAGGAAGACGGGCATATATACTGGTGTAATGTTTTCCAGAATACGAAGAATGCCATGACTCCGACCATGCATAACGATGAGGCCTTCTGGATACAGGCGCGCGTTCTTGAGTGGGCCGGATATCC
>CADAHD010000068.1 GCA_902787595.1 uncultured Lachnospiraceae bacterium | reverse complement strand
CTTTTGAGCACTCTTCAGTGATCTCGTCGGCAGTTCCGTTCCCGGGAATTAAAGATAAAACGGACACGGAGCTTATAGTTCCGTATCCGTTATTCTTTTCCGGATTACTTACGAAGGCCGAGTTTATCGATCAGTGCACGATATCTCTCGATGTCCTTCTCCATCAGGTAGTTCAGAAGACCACGGCGCTTACCGATAAGCATGTACATACCGCGGCGTGAGTGATGGTCAAGAGGGTGATCCTTAAGATGAGCTGTAAGCTCTTCTATTCTTGCGCTGAGAACCGCAACCTGTACCTCAGGTGAACCGGTATCTCCCTCTGTGCGCGCATACTCCTTCATGATTGCCTGCTTCTTCTCTGCTGAGATCATTTAATTGTCCTCCTTATTATTATTCGGCCGTATCCGGGATGAGGGTCGGAGTTTCCCGCCTCTCAGACACGGTTAATCACACAACAGTCGATATTCTATCACAGCTGTTATTTTCTGTCAACCGTTTTACCTGGTAGTTCCGCGCTCCACCAGATATCCCTTGACCACCACATTTCCCTGGCGGTATTCGGGATCTTCGGTACGTTTCTTAATGATATTAATGCAATGATGTATCATGGAATCTATATCCACATGCCAGGTTGTAAGTTCCACACCTTCCACCACATGCTCGGCATGATCGTCAAAACCGGTTACCGCAATATTATCGGGGACCTTATAGCCATACTTCTGCAGCGTCTCTATCAGTCTGAACGCCGCCTCGTCACTGCTGCAGAGGAAAGCTTCAGGCATATCCACCGGCAGATGCATTTCTATAAAATTACCCTTTTTATCCCTGTCGGGAAGTATCCATCTGTTTATGATCTCGATATCCTTTGCCAGGAGATACTTCATAAAACCCATAAGCCTGTCCAGAATGGAACGCGTAGCCTTGTAGCTTCCCACAAAAGCTATCCTTCTGTATCCCCTTTTCACCAGATAACCGGTCATGGCATAAGAGCCGTTGATATTATCTCCGGTAATTGCATCAACATCAAATTCTTCATTCAGGAAATCAAAGAATATGAGTTTGACTCCGGTACCGAGCACTTTCTCGATATACCCCGGTCTCATCTCTCCGATCATAACGCATTGCGAAGCAACATCCTTATTCAGGGATACCGGAAGTATTCCCTCTTCCTCGCTTTCCCTGCGCACGATCTCAAGTATTCCGATATAGCCGGCCGCCGAAAGCTCCATAACCATTTTCTGGTATATCTTTGCATAAAACGATCTTTCTGAAACATAGCGCTCCGCCACCAGTATAACGACGGAAACACCACCGCCCTTCTGCATGTTTTTCCTGGAACTGCCCTGATAGCCCAGTTCCTTCGCTTTGTCAATGATCTTTGCCCTCAGATCGTCCGACATGCCTTCTTTGCCTGCAAGCGCCTTAGACACAGTCACTATGCTGACTCCCAGTTCCCCGGCTATATCTTTCATTGTAACCTGTTTTGTCATCCGCATCCCCCTTAATCCCCAAAAGTGATCCTATCCAAAGAAATCGAAAACAGTGTTCTTATTCAGTCTGTTTAAAACGTAAACTTATCTGCAAAGAAAGCTTCCAGATCATCGATAGCTATTCTCTCCTGCTCCATGGAATCACGGAAACGCACGGTTACCTTGTGATCCTCTTCGGAATCGAAATCATATGTGATGCAGAAAGGAGTACCTATCTCGTCCTGACGGCGGTAACGCTTTCCTATGGTTCCCCTGTCATCAAACTCGCAATAGTACTTCTTAGAGAGCTGTCTGAAGATCTTCTCTGCGCCCTCATTAAGCTTCTTTGAAAGAGGCAGCACACCGATCTTTACGGGTGCTATAGCCGGATGGAAATGAAGTACCGTACGCACATCAGGCTTTTCGGGAGTACCCAGATCCTCTTCATCATAAGCTGCGCAAAGGAAAGCCAGCACCATACGGTCAGCTCCCAGTGAAGGCTCAATTACATAAGGGATATACTTTTCATTCTTGCTCTCATCAAAATATGTCATATCCTGTTTGGATACATTCTGATGCTGGGTAAGATCGTAATCCGTACGGTCTGCTATACCCCAGAGCTCACCCCAGCCGATGGTAGGGAAGAGATACTCGATATCCTGCGTACCCTTTGAATAGAATGCCAGCTCTTCGGGATCATGCTCGCGGAAACGCAGCTCATCTTCCTTCATGCCAAGCGAAAGAAGCCAGTCCTTGCAGAACTTCTTCCAATACTCATACCACTCAAGGTCAGTACCGGGTTCACAGAAGAATTCAAGCTCCATCTGCTCAAACTCGCGGGTACGGAAAGTAAAGTTTCCGGGAGTTATCTCATTACGGAAACTCTTACCTATCTGGCCGATACCAAAAGGAATATTTCTTCTTGATGTACGCTGTACATTCTTAAAGTTAACAAATATACCCTGTGCGGTCTCGGGGCGCAGATAAACGGTTGCAGATGCATCCTCGGTAACGCCCTGGAAAGTCTTGAACATCAGGTTGAACTGTCTGATATCGGTAAAGTTATGCTTGCCGCAGTTGGGGCAGGCGATAGAATTCTCTTTGATGAAGTTCATCATCTTATCAGCATCCCAGCCGTCAACGCTGCTCTCAAGAGTCACGCCGTTATCATGAGCCCAGTCATCGATCACCTTGTCTGCGCGGAAACGCTCGTGGCATTCCTTGCAATCCATCAGAGGATCGGAGAAACTGCTCAGATGGCCGCTGGCGATCCAGGTCTGGGGATTCATCAGTATCGCGCAGTCAACACCCACATTGTAAGGGTTCTCCTGCACGAATTTCTGCCACCATGCGCGCTTCACATTATTCTTTAACTCTACACCCAGGTTTCCGTAATCCCAGGTATTTGCAAGGCCTCCGTATATTTCCGATCCGGGATAGATAAAGCCCCTTCCCTTGCAAAGGTTTTTGATCTTGTCAAGTGTCTTTTCCATGTTACTCCTCCTGTTTCAATAAATTATTATATAAGTCCCGTCCTCTGAAGCCTCCACCGTCTTTGCATCGGTCTGCTTCATGCTCTGGGTATAAAACTTAACCGCCGAAGGCATTCTTATTCTTCCGTGCCCCGTAAATATCATGATCTTTTTGTCGGCCATGTTCATCAGATCATTCTTTCCTATAACATGTTCGGGCTGCTGCGTATAGGCAAGCGCGCAGTCCAGATCATATCCATTATCATAAGCCTCCTGCACCGTTCCTGTAAAGAGGGAATAAGGCATATATGAATCATAATCCTTAACCGACGCAAAATGAAGATATACGCAGATATTGTTTCCAATCCGTTCCGAACCCGTCACGCTGATGCATTCCGCGCCTTTTGACGCATTATATGCCGCAAGCTCCTTATTTATATATTCCATGAGCTCGCTCTCATTATAATAGTTTTTAGAGAAATCATCCAGCAGCGCAGCCTCCACACTTCCATCCGAAGATAAGGAGAAACTGCCCAGATCATTTCCCGGTTCCGAATATCCGTCTTCGCAGCCCGTCAGCATCAACACCGCTCCCATCATAGCTGCGATCTTAGCAATAGCTTTTGATGCCATTTATCCCTGTTCAGCCTCCGTGATCTTAACTTTTATCCTGACCTTTTTTCCGTTTATCTTAGATACGATCTTTGCCTTACCGGCCTTAAGCGCATGAACATTTCCTTCTTCATCCGCATAAACCTTTAGAGGATCCGAGCTCTTAAACACAAGCGGCTGATACAGCACTCCGTTATCCGCGTCAATATCAAGCTTTATTTCTTCGCCCTCTTTAATGTTCAGCACATAATCAAAATCCTTTTCCCGGTGAAGCGCAGCATCCGTCTGAAGCAGCGGGCATTCCGAATATACCCTGAAGACAAAGTCAAAACCTGCCCCTTCCACCTTATATGGGGAATAGCTGCACTTTATCACACATTCGCCTCTTCCGACAGTCTTTATCTTTCCGTTTGCCCAAAGCTTAAGCACGCCGTTATTTTCTTCAATATTCCATTCGGCGCTGTTTTTCTTCACTCCGGGGATCTTTATCTTCCTGCTCTGCCCAAGATTCAGATATATCTCCTTTTCCTGAGGCTCCGCAACCGTAACGCTTATCTTAACTCCGTTACTGCATACCAGATTCGTTTCGCCCACGCCGATAGCCGTCATCTTCCCAAAACGACTGATATATACAACGCTGTCAGCATAAGCTTTTCCCTCTTTGTATGGTTTCATATCACGGTCGGAAGTCCAGCTTGCATTCCTGAACGAATAACCGGGCAGGGAAAGCTTAATACTCTGCAGCGGTGAAAGCTCGATCTCATCAACTTTGCTCTTAAGCGTCACCTGCTTTTCGATTTTCTGCACCCTGATATTGGTCTTTACCACTTTTGAAGATATAACGGCATAGACCGTAGCCCTGCCTTCCATGTTCGCCGTAATAACTCCGTCTTCCAGTTTTACAACATTAGGATCCGAACTGTAATAATACACCTGATAAGATTCTCTTACATCAGAGCCGTCAATGCATACGAAGAAAAGATCATCCGCCTTTAAGCTGTCCCCCTCATTCATAAGATAACTCTTTTTTGAGAAATGCGGTTCGCTGACACATACTTCATATTCTTGTCCGCTCATATTCTTTAATACGGTCCTTCCGGCTTTTTTTGCCGTCAGGACGCCGCCGCTGTACCTGAGTATATTCTTATTTTCGATCTGCCAGCCTTTATCCTGCAGCGTAAAACTCTGCCCCTTGACCATAAACAGAGTATCACCGCTCATATCAGGAACAGAGCAGAAGGCTGATATATCCGTAACCGGATCCGGTCCGGGGTCGGGGATCGGCCCATAATAATCCGAAGTCAGGGCATTGATGACAAAATTGCTGCGCTTTGATGTTGCAGATGAATTCAGTATATCCTTCCACTGCATACCGTCATCGGAATAATAACTCTGTCCTGCGCCGCAGCCCACCTCATAGGCGATACCGTTGGATCTTGAATAAGCTCTTTCATATACTATTGATTTATTATCATTTCTCTTTATGACTACAGCGAAGCTCTCTCCTGCCTTAACGATAACGCTTTCCTTAAGATCGATGGTGTACTTTCCGTCAAGATAGATCATAGCCGAAGTAGTGGCGTTTTCAATCTTCTTTCCGGATGACGGTCCCTTTTTGGGATCGACCGATTTATAAACGCTTATTTCTATGCCTGTGCCGTCTTCGGAAAGACCAAACGCATCAAAGCTTACCGCTTTTATCTCTTCATAATCCGCGCCGCTGCATGCTTTATAAACATTTGCGCTGTACGGAACGGTTATATAACTCTTCGAATGTATCTGTGAAGTATAGAAATAATTATTCGCCGGAATATCTTCGGGCTTGACTATCTCAAATACCCATGCCGATTTCTGAGCTGAACCGTTGGGCATGGATAAGCTTGTGTCTTCATAGGATATCCAAAAGTAATTATTATAGCTCAATACTTCATCGCCGAAATTCCAGCTGTTACGCACCAGCCAGGCGCCATTATTCTCAGGTAAGGTGTCGGATACGGGTTTGAAATATTCTCTCGGGAAGTCATCATCCCAGCCTACAAGGCAGACAGCATGATTGGTATTAACATTGGAATTTCCGTAATAACAATTATGTTCGCTGTTATAATAAGCATTAGTTGCGAAGAACGATACGCCCACTGCGCCGTTTTCCCGGATGAACTGCTTGATCACCCCTTTATTGTCTATATTTATCTCCATGGCATTTTTAAGGCGGACCACAGAAGAGTATTCTATGCCTTCGGGAGCATAAAGCCCCGAATTCATCTGCGTGGCATAGGTATACGGAAGCATATCCTCCGATACTGCTCCACGCCCGTTCATCAATGTCTGGGATGCAAAATCAAGATTACCCCCGCAGTCCACTATTCCCTGACTGCCGGTATAGCTGATCGTATCTCCGGTATCACCTGCTATCGAAGGTGTTCCCTGTCTGTAGCAATAATAAACCGTATGCAGCTCCGAAAGATCTATATCTGTTCCGCTGTCAGTAAGGCCGTGATTTATCATATAGAATTCACTGAGCGCCATAGCCGAGTGCGCCCAGCAGCTGCCATAAGGATTCTGATTTCTGTTTACCGGATACCTCTCAGTAAAATAAGCAGCGATATTCTCGCTTTCAGTATGCGCATAAGGAAAATTGCTGCTCACTGCCTCACTTTGGGCAGTATAAGAAGCCGTATGCAAACCGCTGCCGGCATCCATTCCGCTTTTTATAAGTTCAAGACTGATATCATCATTAACTCTGGTAACAGCGCCCTTGCCGGGGATCTCGAAATAGTCGCCTTCCTCTTCCCCCGAGCCCTGCTCTTCATCGATAAAGTAATCTTCCTCTCCGGCTTCGGCAAAAGGGACGCCAAAATAAGCTCCCGACACGATCCATATTCCCAGGATCATCGACATCAGCTTAACAAGCCCTGATCTTTTCATAAAACCTCACCTCAAAAAATAATGCGTTAATTATAATGTCAGCATCATGTTTTAGCAATAAATTCTTTGTGCGAAAAGCGCTCGAAATCTCCCCCGGTCTGCGGAAAGATAAGTTTGTACGCCCTTAGATACTGAGTTTTTTTTCCTTTATGGGGGTGTCCGCCGTATTTGATATCGCCGGCCAGCGGATGTCCGATCGAAGCCAGATGCGCCCTTATCTGGTGAGACTTTCCCGTAAACAGTTCGACCTCCAGCAGTGTATATCCGCCTCTTTGCTCCAGAACACGATATCCGGTTTTTACATACGCTTCGTTGTTTCCGATAATACCATTATGTTTACCAAGTGGGTCAATCCGGACGATATTATTCTTTTCGTCCTTATGCCATATGCCTTCCAGGACCGCTTCGCCTTCCATCCTGCCCTCTGCAAGAGCCAGATAAAACTTTCGCAAACCGCGGTCTTTGATCACATCAGAGAGAAAGCGGCTTCCGGCGTAGGTCTTCGCGCATAAAAGAAGTCCCGATGTATTACGGTCAAGTCTGTTGCAGACCGAAGGCCTGAAAGCCTCTCCTGTATCAGCATTTCCTGCGCAATAAGCCCCCAGCCAGTCATTAATGCTTTTTTCACCGCTTTTGTCCGACTGGCTAAGGATCCCCTCGGGCTTATCTATTATCAGTACATCCCGGTCCTCATAAACAATATCAATTTCCGGACCTTCCCACGACGCTGTTTCTGTTTCGCCACCGCGCATCTTTTCGAAGGTTTCATCCGAAAAGAAAAGCTTTATAACATCACCTTCGGATAAGATATTACTGCCGTCCGACCTGCCCCCGTTCAGAGTGATGTTCTTTTTTCTTAACATCTTGTATATAAAGCCGCTTCCGGCTGCAGAGAGGTATTTTTTCAGATACTTATCCAGTCGCTGTCCGGCTTCGTTTTTTTCTATCTTTATTTCCTTCATTCTTATATGGATATCTGACAGATCACGATCAGAAGTTCATCGCTTTTTTCGCTTGCTTCGTCAGTTCTTTCGATCCGTTCCAGAAAGCTCTTTTCATCCGTATAGAGCTTGACACTCACTTTTCCTTTGCCTTCATTCTTAAGCATGGTATGTATATGTTCCTCTCCGCTTTTGGCCTTCTTCTCATCACCTGCCAGCAGCCCCAGCACTTCATTATCCGTGCATACGCAGCAGTACAGAGGAAATTCTTCCTTATATGCGGTAAGGTAAAAGTCAAAGCCCGCAGACGCTTTACATACAGCTTTTACTTTCTCATACAGTTCTTTGGGACAGACGAATTTCTTAGCCTTCTCAAACATGATCGCCGAAATAAGAAAACGCGCCGAAGGCAATACTCCCAGCACGGCTGCAACGGTAAGAAAATTATTGCGGCTTTTTGACCAGCTGATATCGGGATATCTGTTTTTGGTGATGACCATACCCAGGATAAGCATTCCCAGAGATATGCAAAAAAGCAGGAGCGCTTTTATCCACTCCCGCTTTCCCTGGGCTTTTATATAGCCGTAACTGCCTTTTAAGATCTGCTTAGTCACTGGATATCCCCGCCTTCGCCTTCAACCGGATTATCAAATATGCTGGGGGGTTCCGGCGTTTCCGGAACAGCTGCCATCGGTTCAGGTTCGGGCTGTGCATTGAGCTCATTAAGATTATCCTGTACCGTTGTCCCTACAACATTCAGCGCATCAAGAAATCTGTTGGTATTACGCGTTGTGCTGTCAATACAGTCATAAATGATCCCGTTAAGGTTAAGAAGCATATCGTTAAGGTAAGCCTGGGCAGATGCCAGATAGCCGTCTGCCTCAAATCTAGCCTGGGCAATGATCCTTTCAGCCTCCTGTGCAGCCGAAGCAACCATATCATCTGCACGCTTGGTAGCCAGGCTGGTTATCTCTGACTGGCTCAGCATCTCGCTTGCTTCCTGATGCACCTTTGCCATAAAACGTTCAGCCTTATCATGAGACTCCTTCTCTATAGCATCGGCATTCTCCATCAGTCTTCTGTATTTCTCAATTTCCTCGGGAAGATTGTTTTTTAACTGTCTGACGTAATCAACGATCATTTCCCTGTCGACTGCAATATGAGTGCTGCTCAAAAAAACAGGCTTACTCTGACTAATAAGCTGTTCCATCTGTTCAATGATGCTTTCAAGCTTGCTGTTGACCCTGTCCCTGTCCATACTACTCTCCCTCCGAAATGATCATTTTCGTTCTTTATATTTTTCGTATATGCGCTGAACAAGGAATTCAGGCACACACTGGCTTATGTCACCGCCAAAAGAGGCGATCTCTTTTACAGATGACGAACTCAGGTAAGCATACTCCAGACTGGTGGTGAGGAATACCGTATCAACCTCTCCCCGTGACAGCTTACGATTGGTCTGAGCCATCTGCAGTTCATATTCAAAATCAGTGATAGCGCGAAGGCCGCGGATCACAACATGTACGCCCTTCTCATGACAATAGTCGATGACAAGCCCACTAAAGGAATCGACCTGCACATTGTCAAGATGCGCTGTCGCTTCCTGCAATATTTTAACTCGTTCCTCTGTGGAAAACAATGGAGATTTAGCTTTATTATTGAGCACCGATACTGTAAGCGTATCAAACATTTCCGCTGCGCGCTCGATCACATCCAGCGATTTTTCCCCGAAGGCGGAGACGATCATCGACGCGGTGGCCGGGCCGATGCCCTTGACGACGCGGCTGGCCAGATACTCGTAAATGGCCGAGGCGCCGGAGGGCAGCCGGCGCTCCGCGGTGTTGGCCTGGAACTGCCGTCCGTGTGTCGGGTGGCGCACCCAGGTCCCGTGCACGATGAGCTGCTCTCCCGGAGAGGC
>CADAHD010000067.1 GCA_902787595.1 uncultured Lachnospiraceae bacterium | reverse complement strand
CATGAGGGCGGCAATGGTAAGCGAGAAGCCTCTGGCACGGTGCGCTGCGGCGTTAGGCCTTGGTGAGCTGATATTGCTGGGTAAGGGAGAAGAAGCAGGGGGAGGCAGAAGCAAACCTTCGGTCACTTCCGATGCATATGAAGCGCTGATAGGCGCCATTTATCTGGACGGCGGCTATGAAGCTGCCAGAGAGTTTGTTGAGCGGGAGGTAATGAGTGAGAGCGACAGGCATCTGACGGAGAAAGACCCGAAGAGCGCGCTGCAGGAAATGCTGCAGGGGAAAATGGACGTCCGTATCACTTATGAGCTCTTAAGCGAGACAGGGCCCGATCACGACAAGTGTTTTGAGGTCGAAGTAAGGGTTAATGATAAACCCTGTGGCAGGGGCACGGGGCGCAATAAAAAGAGCGCGGAGAAAGACGCTGCCGCACGGGCATGCGAATACTGGAAGAAGGAACTTGGAAGATAATGTATTTAAAAAGTATTGAAGTTCAGGGCTTTAAGTCCTTTGCAAATAAGATAAGATTTGAGTTTCATAACGGAATAACGGGAATAGTGGGGCCTAACGGCTCGGGTAAATCAAATGTCGCGGACGCCGTGCGCTGGGTTCTGGGCGAGCAGCGCATCAAACAGCTGCGTGGCGCATCCATGCAGGATGTCATTTTTTCCGGCACCGAATTAAGAAAGCCGCTGGGGTATGCTTATGTTGCCATTACACTGGATAATTCGGACCATAAGCTGCCTGTAGATTTTGATGAGGTTACGGTAGCCAGAAAGATATACCGTTCAGGCGAAAGCGAATATCTCATGAACGGCAATGTCTGCCGTCTTAAAGATGTTAACGAGCTCTTTTATGATACAGGTATAGGTAAGGAAGGCTATTCCATCATAGGACAGGGCCAGATCGACCGAATCCTTTCAGGAAAGCCCGAAGAAAGACGTGAGCTTTTTGACGAGGCTGCAGGTATAGTCAAATTCAAAAAGCGCAAGGCCACTGCAGTTAAGCAGCTTGAAGATGAAAAGCAGAACCTGACTCGCGTAAACGATATCTTATCGGAGCTTGAAAAACAGGTTGGTCCTTTGGAGAAACAGTCGGAGAAGGCACATGAATACCTCAAGAAAAAAGAGGAGCTTAAGCGTCTGGATGTTAATCATTTCCTTTTAGAGAGCGACAGAAAGTCCGGTGTTCTTAAAGAAACAAAGGATAAACTGCAGATAGTAAATGACGACCTCGAGAGCCATAAGACCCGGTTAGAGACCATAAGAAACGAATATGACAGGATCTCTGAAGAACTGACAGGGCTGGAGGAAAAGCTTGATGAGGCAAGGAATGAGCTGAGTGATGCAGGATCGGCGCGTACCAGACTCGAAGGACAGATAGCGGTTTTCAATGAGCAGATCAATTCGGCAAAAAACGGCATAGAGCATTTCAGCAAGCGCATAGATGATCTGAATGCTTCATTAGAAGAGAAGCGGAAAGAGAAGGCGGAGCTGGATAACGGAAAGGCCGGCGTTGATGATATATTGAAGGAAGCCCAGGAAAAGCGAGATAAGGAAAAGGCTGCATTAAACGAGATCCAGAACAGGATCGAGAGCATAAGTCAGGCTATAGAGAACGATAAAAACAGCATCATCGAGATGCTCAATGAGCGCGCAAATGTCCGCAGTTCCAAGGAAAGATACGACACCATGCTCGAACAGAGCCAGGTCAGACGTTCCGAGCTTAATTCGCGTTTCCTTCAGGCCAGGACCGATGAAGAAGAACAGCAGAACATTATAGCTAATCTGCGTAATGAATTTGAAGAGATAAACAAGAGGATCAAGGATCTTGATTACGAGCGCGAAAAGAAAGAAGAGCGCAACGGAGAGATCCATGATGAGCTGGGAAAACTGGATGCGCAGCTGCAGCAGTGCCAGGTGGCTTATCATCAGGATAAGAGTAAGCTGGAATCCATTTCCAATATGACAGAGCGTTACGAAGGCTATGGCAATGCCATCCGCCGCGTAATGGAGAAAAAAGCCGAAGATAAGGGTGTTGTCGGCGTTGTTGCTGATATAATCCGTGTGGATAAGAAGTATGAGACGGCCATTGAGACGGCTCTTGGCGGCAACATTCAGAATATTGTAACAAGGGATGAAGCCTGCGCAAAGCGCATGATCAGATTCCTTAAAGAGAATAAGGCAGGACGCGCAACCTTCCTGCCGCTTACTTCGATAGAGCATCCCCAGAAGTTTAAGACCCCCGAGGTGTTGAATGAAAGGGGCGCCATCGGCATGGCAGATGAGATAGTCGATACCGATCCCGAATACATAAATGTTGCAAAGAGCATGCTGGGGCGCATAGTTGTTGTTGATAATATGGACAACGCTCTGGTCATAGCCAGAAAATATGATTACGGCATCAGGATGGTCACGATCGAAGGCGAGCTGCTGGTTCCCGGGGGCGCCATCAGCGGCGGTTCCTTTAAGAACAGCTCCAATCTCTTAAGCCGCAGGCGTGAGATGGACGAGCTGGAGAATAAGGTTAAAGAGGCGCTCAAGAAGATAAACGGCTTTATGGAAAGCATCGAGTCCCTAAAGGCCGAAAGAAACAGGCTGCGCGTAGAGATAGAGGATGCAAAGGTCAAGAGCCAGAAAGAATTTATCAATTTAAATACCGCAAATCTTAACCTTCAGAAAGCACAGGAAAAGATCGATGCGACCACAAAGGGCGTGGACGATCTGAACCGCGAACAGGGCGAGATCGAGCAGCAGGTTAAGGAAATAAAGGAAAAGCAGGTAGAGATAGCGGAGGCGCTCAAAGGCTTTGCCGGAAATGAGAAAGAGATAAATGACCGTATAGAGGCGGCTCAGCAAAAACTTGATGAAGAGCGCGATAATGAAACTGCCCAGGCCATGACAGTGACCGAATGCGAAGTTGAGCTCGAGAAACTCCTTCAGAAGCAGCAGTTTGAGGCGCAGAATGTGGAGCGCATCGATAACGAGATAGAGCGTCTGGAAAAAGAGCTTAAGGAAGCTCAGGACAGCATAAGCAGCAATAATGATAACATCAAACAGAGAGAAGCGGATATAGAGCAGATAAAGCTCACTATAGAAGCCAGCTATACCGCAGAAGAAGATTCGAAGAATAAATTAAAGGATCTTCAGAATCAGAAAGACGAACTGGGTGAAAAACAGAAGGGCTTCTTCAGCCAGCGTGAAGAGCTTTCGGATAAGTTAAACGGACTTGATAAAGATGCATACCGTCTTAATGCGCAGCTCGACAAACTGCATGAAGAACTCAACAGCATGACGGAGTATATGTGGAATGAGTACGAACTTACCCTCGAAGATGCAGCCAATATGCGTGATGAGGCTCTGGATGATCTGGTATTCATAAAGCGAAGCATTGCGGAGATCAAGGATGCCATTAAGCGCCTCGGAGATGTAAATGTAAATGCCATCGAAGATTATAAGGCTGTCATGGAGCGATATACCTTCCTTAAAGGACAGCATGACGATCTGGTCAATGCCGAGAAAGAGCTGCTGGGTATCATCGATGAACTTGATACTGCGATGCGCAAGCAGTTCGCAGAAAAGTTTGATGAGATAAAGAAGGAATTTGACAAGGTATTTAAGGAGCTCTTTGGCGGCGGTAAAGGCACACTGGAGCTCATGGAGGAAGAAGATATACTTGAAGCGGGCATACGCATCATAGCCCAGCCACCCGGAAAGAAACTGCAGAATATGATGCAGCTCTCCGGTGGTGAAAAGGCTCTGGCGGCAATAGCGTTGCTCTTTGCGATACAGAATCTTAAGCCTTCGCCTTTCTGTCTGCTCGACGAGATAGAGGCGGCGCTTGATGAGAGCAATGTAGGACGTTATGCAAGTTATCTGCACAAGCTTACGGAGCATACGCAGTTCATTGTCATTACCCACCGACGCGGCACCATGGAAAAAGCCGACCGTCTCTACGGTATAACCATGCAGGAGAAGGGTGTTTCCACGCTGGTATCCGTAAATCTTATAGATGAAGAACTGGATAATTAGCGCAGCGCCGTTAAGGCATTTAAAAGCTGACAAGATTAGTAGATAAGGAGAAAAGATCATGGCCTGGTGGCCTTTTGGCAAAAAGAAAAAAGAAGAGGAAGAGATGATCGAAGATCAGAATTTTCGCGTAAGCGATGATGATATCGATTTCAGTCTTTTCAGGAGAAACGATGAGGCGCAGCCCGCAGCCGTTGAGACAGCTGAGAACATAATGCAGGATACCGTAGCAGCAGAATCAGAGACTGCAGCGTCAGCTGTGTTTGAGAGCGAAGCGCAGCCTGCTGCCTCAGAAAGTTTTGACAGCGACACAGAAACATTAACAAAAGAGGAGACGGCGGAAGCTGCTTCGGATGCTGATGAAGCAGGCGCAGAAGAAGAGACGCAGTCAGCGGAAGAAGAGACAGAGGAAGAAGAAAAGCCTAAAAAGAAAGGCTTCTTCGGGCTCTTTGGCTCAAAGGATAAAGCTGCGGAAAAATCTGAAGAAGAGGCGGAAGAGCCACAGGAAGACAATAAAGAAGAGGCAACCGAAGAGGTGGAAGAAAAGCCTAAGAAGAAAGGCTTTTTTGCCAGACTCAAGGAAGGCCTTGCAAAGACAAGGGATAATTTCGTATACAGCCTCGATATCATTTTTGACGGTGCTGCAGCCATAGATGATGATTTCTATGAGGAGCTGGAAGAGATCCTGATAATGGGCGATATAGGCGTCCGCACCACCGAAGAGATACTGGATACCTTGAAGGAACAGGTGGAGGAGAAGCATATAGTACGTCCCACCGAGTGCAAGGAATTACTGATAAAAGATATACGCGATCAGATGAGCGTAGGAAATGCAGCTTATGATTTTGAGAAGCAGCAGTCTGTTGTTTTCGTCATAGGTGTTAACGGCGTGGGCAAGACTACATCCATAGGCAAGATCGCTTCCCACTTAAAGGCTAAGGGGAAGAAGGTTATGATGGCTGCGGCTGATACTTTCCGCGCTGCCGCAGGCGACCAGCTTAAGGTATGGGCAGAACGCGCGGGCGTTGAGCTCATAGGCGGCCGCGAGGGAGCGGATCCTTCCAGCGTGCTTTATGATGCCACGGCAGCGGCAAAGGCAAGAAATGTGGATGTTCTTCTGGTAGATACCGCCGGGCGTCTTAACAATAAAAAGAACCTGATGGAAGAATTGAAGAAGATGAACAGGGTAATAGATAAGGAATTCCCGGGAGCACACAGGGAAAATCTTATCGTGCTCGATGCGACCACCGGACAGAACGCTTTGCAGCAGGCAAGGGATTTTAATGATGTTGCGGATCTGAGCGGCATCATACTTACCAAGATGGACGGTACCGCAAAAGGCGGAATTGCCGTGGCTATACAGTCCGAGCTTAAGGTACCTGTTAAATATATAGGCGTGGGTGAACATATAGAGGATCTGCAGAAATTTGATGCGGATGCTTTTGTGGAAGCTCTCTTTGATGTGGAGCTTGATAAAGATGAAGATGAAGAAAATGCGGAGGAGTAAGAAGATGCCCGAGATGCTGACACTGGATGCCTTTGAAGAGGCAGCCGAGACAGTCAAAGAAGTCACACTGGAGACCAAGCTGATATACAGCGACCACTTCAGCGCCCTTACGGGAAACAAAGTGTATTTAAAACCGGAAAACATGCAGTTTACCGGTGCTTATAAGGTAAGAGGAGCATATTATAAGGCCAGTACCTTAAGCGAAGAAGAAAAAGCGAAGGGAGTCATTACAGCATCCGCCGGCAATCATGCCCAGGGCGTGGCTTATGCGGCGCGCTGCAAGGGGATGAAGGCTACGATCGTTATGCCTACGACCACACCTCTGATCAAGGTAAACCGTACCAAAAATTTCGGAGCGGAGGTTGTGCTTTACGGTGATGTATATGATGAGGCCTGCGAAAAAGCTTATGAGCTGGCTGCAGAGCATGGATATACCTTTATACATCCCTTTGACGATCCTGCAGTGGCAACAGGTCAGGGTACCATCGCAATGGAGATCATCAAAGAGCTTCCTTTAGTTGATGTGATACTTGTTCCCATCGGCGGCGGCGGTCTTGCTGCAGGCGTTTCTACTCTTGCAAAGCTGCTTAATCCGAAGATAAAAGTGATAGGCGTTGAACCCGAAGGCGCTGCCTGCATGAAGGCATCCCTGGCAGAAGGAAAGGTAGTTACCCTGCCTACAGTGGATACGATCGCGGACGGCACTGCAGTCAAGACTCCGGGCAGCAATATATTCCCGTATATACAGGAAAATCTCGACGGCATACTTACCGTAAAGGATGAAGATCTTATAGTTTCCTTCCTTGATATGGTAGAGAATCATAAGATGATAGTTGAGAATTCGGGACTCCTTACCGTGGCGGCGCTCAAGCAGCTCGATGCTAAAGGAAAGAAGGTTGTTGCGATCCTTTCCGGCGGAAATATGGATGTTATAACGATGAGCTCTGTTGTGCAGCAGGGACTCATATTCAGGAACAGGATATTTACCGTATCGGTGCTGCTGCCCGACAAGCCGGGACAGCTGCAGGGAGTAGCCGGAGTGATAGCACAGCAGAACGGTAATGTTATCAAACTTGAGCATAATCAGTTTGTTACGACCAACAGAAAGAGCGCGGTTGAACTGCGTATAACTATCGAAGCTTTCGGCACCGAGCATAAGCAGGCAATACTGGGAGCGCTTGAGGCCGGCGGTTACAAGCCCAAGGTAGTAAGGACATTGATCTAAATTTATAGGAGGATAGATAAAATGGCAGATATCAGACCTTTCGAGGCGATACGACCCGCAAAGGGAATGGAAAGCAGGATCGCGGCATTGCCCTATGATGTTTACAGCAGGGCGGAGGCTAAGGTAGTTGTAGGAAAGAACCCGGATTCTTTCCTGGCTATAGACAGGGCAGAGACCCAGTTTGACGACAGTGTTGACACCTATGCGGATGAGGTTTATGCAAAAGCAGCCTCCATGCTTAAGGAACGCATAGAAAAGGGAGACTTTGTAAGGGAAGATAAAGCAGTCTATTATCTTTATGAGCTGACCATGGACGGACGCGTGCAGACCGGGATCGTCGGCTGTGCCTCCATAGATGATTATGAAAATCAGGTTATTAAAAAGCACGAAAATACCCGCGCTGATAAGGAAGCTGACCGCATACGCCATGTTGATACCTGCAACGCGCAGACCGGTCCCATTTTCCTGGCTTACCGTCAGACACCGGAGCTTCGCGAGCTTATGGGCAGGATCAAGAGCGGTGAAGTGCTATATGACTTTACTTCTGATGACGGCATAAGACACAGGGTATTCGTTATTTCGGAAGACGCTGATATAGCCATTGTAAAGAAGGCATTTGAAAATATGAACGCGCTCTATATCGCTGACGGTCATCACCGCTGCGCATCCGCAGTGCGTGTGGGACAGCGCAGGCGCGAAGCAAATAAGCATCATACCGGCAATGAAGAGTATAATTTCTTTTTATCGGTCATATTCCCCGATGAAGAACTTATGATAATGGACTATAACCGCGTGGTGCATGATCTGAACGGAAACAGCAAAGAACAGTTTATGGCGGCGCTTGAAAAAGTATTCAGTGTCAGCGAGGCCGGAAACGAAGAATATCATCCCACGAAAAAGGGTGAACTGGGAATGTATCTGGATGGCAAGTGGTACAGGCTTAACATGCTTGACAGCGTAAAGAGCGATGATCCCGTTGACGGACTCGACGTTGCCATACTGCAGGATAAGCTTTTGGCTCCCGTTCTGGGAATAGCAGATCCCAAGACAGATAAGCGCATAGAATTCGTAGGCGGCATCAGAGGCCTGGGTGAATTAAAGAGCAGAGTTGATGCGCTGCCGCAGATGGGAGTTGCATTTGCAATGTATCCTACTTCCATAGGCGAACTGTTTGCGGTGGCTGACGCAGGAAGACTTATGCCTCCCAAGTCAACCTGGTTTGAGCCTAAGCTCAGAAGCGGTATTTTCATTCACAGTATCGAGGAGGCGGCTGAATGAACAAGAAACTCTATGATCTGATGGACTGGGCTGCCATTGAGGAGCTGGTCTATGGTGAGTGCGACAGACCTGATGAAATACTGGGGCCTCATAATAAGGGGCGCCAGACTCTGGTACAGGCTTTCTTCCCCGGAGCGGAGAAAGTGAGTCTCTATATCAACGGAAGCGGTGTTAAGGCTAAAAGCGTTAAGGAAGAGATGGTAATGGAGATGGCGGATGAAGCCGGATTCTTTGCTGTTCTGATAGCCGGAAACAACAGGAAGGATTACCGGTATCACGTGGAATATGCCACGGAGGATACAGACGGAAAGAAGAAAAAGAAGAATGTAAGGGCAGTGGATCGCGATGAGATCTACGGCAGGGGAAAGCTTCTTTCCGAAGCAGAGGAGACACGCTTTATAAGCGGTGCTGAAAACAGAGCCTATACTTATATGGGCGCTCACAAAAAGAGCATAGGAAATTTAAGGGGAGTCGTATTCCGTGTATGGGCTCCTGATGCCGTCAGGGTAAGCGTTACAGGCGGGTTTAACAACTGGGATCCCATGGTAAATCCGATGAACCGTCTGAGAGACTCCGGCATCTTTGAACTGTTCATACCCGGCATAGAAGAGAACGAAGAATATGCCTTTGACGTATTGATGAAGGGTGGCGTGAACGTAAGAAAAGCCGATCCTTACAGTGTATGGCAGAGAACGTCCGAAACTGCGGAAAGCATCGTCAGCACATTTTCATATAAGTGGAAAGACGATAAGTGGATGGACGGAAGAAAGAAATTCATTCCTGCGCAGGCTTATGTGAATATTTATACCATGGCCCTGCAGCGTATGCCGGAAGGCTTTCTCAAGGATAAGAAAGCAGTAACGGAGATGGCGGATTATGTGGCAGGCATGGGCTACAGCCATGTGGAACTGCTTCCTGTTATGTCGTATCCCGGAGATGCCGACGCCGGATATCATCCCTCGCTTCTGATGGCGCCGGACAGACGTTTTGGCGATCCGGAAGACTATATGGCATTTGTGGACTGCATGCATTCCAAAGGTGTTGGCGTTATTTTGCAGTGGGCGCCCGGAGATTTCTCAAATGTCAGCTTCGGACCCGGAGCTTTTGACGGCAATGCCGTTTACGAATATGCCGATCCCCGCAAAGGAGTGGAACCCAGAACGGGCATGCTTAAGTTCGATATGGGAAGGGCTCAGGTAAGAACCTATCTTTTATCGGCTGTTAACAGCTGGGCTGAGAATTACCATATTGACGGATTTAACACGCTTGATCTGGCGAGCATGCTCTACCTGGATTATTACCGTAATCCGGGAGAATGGATACCCAATATCTACGGCGGAGTCGAGAATCTTGAAGCTATCAGTTTCTTTAAGGAAATGAATGCCACGATGCACAAGGCAAAGAGCGGCCTTATGAGCATTGCTTCAGGGGCGGCATGTTTCCCCAAAGTAACGGAGATAGAGAGCTCATAGATTATCTGAGCCGCGATCCCATCGTGCGCAGGAATTACCATCAGGCTCTTACGGGCAGCATGCTTTATCAGTACTGTGAGCATTACCTTCTGCCTGTGGGACAGGCGAATGTCAATTTCCGCCAGGGCGGGATCAGACAGCGCATGTACGGTGATCCGGCGCAGCAGTGGAAGGGCCTTAAGCTCTTATATGCTTATCAGGCGCTCCATACGGGAAAATGCAGCATTTTCAGCGGACAGGAATACGGTGAGAATGCTTCTTTTGAAGACATGCCGGATGCTCTGCCTGCGGAAAAGAAAGAGCTGGAAGCCGAGGTGCTGCGTGCATATATCAAAAGCCTGAATGCGCTGTGCTCCAAAGAAACTGCGCTTTATGCTTCAGATGATGAGGAAGACAACTTTGTCTGGCTCAAGGAACAGGGAGCTGAGGACAATGTGCTGGCTTTTATACGTCAGGATAAGAAAAGATCGTTTATCTGCGTATTTAACTTTGCGAATGCAGAGAGAGAAAAGTATTTTATTGGTGTCGACCGCGAAGGCAAATATAAAGAGATATTCTCTTCCGAATGTGGCGGAGCCTGCGAAGGATCGACGGTTGCAGCCAGAAAGGGAAAGACCGACGGCTGGCAGTATAACATCCGTCTTCAGTTGCCGGCTCTTTGCGTAAAGATATTCCGCTATGTGCCTTTCAGCGCAGAGGAAAAGGCAGAGATCAAGCGCCGTGAGGAAGAGCGTGAAAGAAAGCGCCGTGAAGAGGAAGCTTTGCGTAAGAAACTCAGGGAAGAGCGAATGAGACTGCGCCACTCCTTAAAGGATGAACTGGCAAAAAAGATAGCTGCAGCCGAAGAGGCTATAGCTAACGGTTCCGAACAGAAGGGTAAGAAGAAAAAATAATGTCTTATAACAGTGTTTCAGCAGATGTACTGCTTCAGGCCGCAGGCACCAGCGCGGAAGAGGTGGAGAAAAACTTAGATGCCTTCCAGAGATTTTTAAAGGATCTTCCGGGGAAGGCGCTGGTTTTCGGCATCCGCATGTTTATAGCCATAGTATTGTTTTATCTTGGCAGTAAGCTTATATCGCTTATCAGAAAGATAATCAAGAAATCCATGCAGAAAGCCAAGGCGGATGTAGGACTGCAGGGTTTCCTCGATTCAATGTTAAGGCTGGGACTGTATGCCCTGCTTGTCATATGGATCGCGTCGTACTTTGGCTTTGAGACCACCTCGCTCATAGCAGTGCTGGGCAGTGCGGGCGTTACCATTGCACTGGCGCTGCAGGGCAGCCTCTCAAATGTTACGGGCGGTGTTCTGCTCCTTATATTAAAACCTTTCAAGATAGGTGATTATATCAAGGAAGACAGCAAGGGGAATGAAGGTTTTGTGACGGAGATAGGACTGTTTTATAC
>CADAHD010000066.1 GCA_902787595.1 uncultured Lachnospiraceae bacterium | reverse complement strand
GATCTTAATGATTATGAGCTTTCATACAGGCTGCATCGTTCTGTCTGGGATGGAAATATGGGAGCCTTTTTCATAGCGGCCTTCTGCCTGCTGGCATTGTCATTCCTTATCCTGGCGCTTATTTATTTTATCACTGTCCGTTTTGAAGATAAGATCAAAAACCAGGGTAAACTGCTTAAGGATCTGTTTGATCTGTCGGCGCTTGTGGCGGATTCGGGTGATTATTATTCAAAAGGCCATTCGGACAGGGTGGCAGAGTATTCCAGGATGATAGCCGAAAAGATGGGCATGGATAAGAGCGATTGTGAACTGGTATATAATGCGGCGCGGGTACATAATATCGGAAATATATATGTGAGCGATCAGATACTGCGAAAGAACGGCAGGCTTACGCGTGAAGAGTTTGCCGAAGTTAAGAAGCATACTGTAAGGGGCGCAGAGCTGCTTAAGGATATAAGCTCCATACCCAACGCGGCAGAAGCAGCGCTAAATCACCATGAAAACTATGACGGCAGCGGATATCCGAACGGAAAGAAAGAAGATGAGATACCGCTTGTGGCCAGGATCATTGCCGTAGCCGATGCCTATGATGCCATGAATAATGACAGGCCATACAGAAAAAAACTGATGCATGATCAGATACGGGAGGAGCTTATCAAAAACAGAGGTACCCGTTATGACCCCGAGATAGTTACGGCCTTTCTTGATATTATGGGTGAGAGGAATCTTTGATAATGAACAAATGGAAGAAAGGGATCGCGCTTATTGTAGTGGCTGCAGTCCTTAATGTTTTTGGAAGATATATAGCTTATCATTTTGATCTGCCGGCATATCTTGATCTGTGCGGCACGGTTATGGCTGCCTATATACTGGGGCCGGCAGCGGGGATTATTGCGGCAATAAGCGGCTGCGCGTTATCTTTGATATTCAGCGGTACAGACTGGTATTTTCTTATAGCCGATATAGCTGTGGCGGTGGCTGCCGGACTCGTAGCAAAGAGAAACAAGTATTTCTCCAAATTCTATCTTATAATGAGCCCTACAGCTTTTTTTGCGCTTATCAAAGCATTTATCTTAACGATCATAAATGTCGGTATTTCCGGTGGAAGGAGCGGACTTTACATAGCTGATGCGGTCATAGATTACCTTGAAAATCTTTCGGCGCCGGCGTGGCTGTGTTTTTCGATGGCAGCCCTGTTTATCAGCTTTGCGGATGTGATAGCGGCTATGCTTCTGGTGTTCCTGACAGTCTGCATTTCCCAGGGCTTTGGAAAAAGGAAACGCTCTGCAGAGCTTAAAAAGCAGCTCAGAGCGCATCTTACAACCGGCCTTCTTCTGATCACCGTGTTTTCTTATGCGGCTGCGCCGTTTAAAAGCTTAGCTGATGATTCCGTCAGTTTTACCGAAAAACTCTATAACAGCGAAAACGGCCTTACCGGCGGCTGTGTAAATGATGTGGCCATGACGCGGGATGGGACAATGTGGGTAGGTACTTACGGCGGCCTTTTCCGCTTTAACGGTTCGCGGTTTGCGCTTATGGACAATATCGCCAGTGTCAGATCCGTACAGAGCCTGTATGTGGATAATGAAGACAGACTCTGGGCAGGCACGCAGGATGCCGGGGTTACGCTGCTTAATATAGATATGAGCTGGCGCACCGTGGATATGAGCAGCGGTCTTTTATCCAATTCCGTAAAATGTATTTCCAGGGACAGTAACGGACTTTATTATTTCGGGACGACGTCGGGACTGGCTGTAGCCGAATATAATGAAGGCGAAATAAGGGTCATAAAGACAGTTGCCGATGCAGGCAATATCAAAGACATGTCCCCGGATAAAGAAGGCCATATGATCGTAATGAACAATTTAGGCGGGGTAAGCTGTTATGACAGGGGAGTGCTTATCAACGACCTTGATATCCTTTATGATACGCCCAAGGGGATCAGGCATGACAATGATGATAATATCTATATCGGTACTGATTCTGAAGCCATACTGGTTTACAGATTTGAGTCAAATACATTCAAGCGCATGTACGGCATATATGCCAGAGGCTTAAAAACCGTAAGGGATGTATATTTTGATGACAATGATATCTGCTTTGTGGCGGCGGATAACGGAGTAGGTTATTTTGATCCGGATGGACAATTTACGACTATCGAGACAGGAGAGTTTAATAATTCGATAGAACATATATATAAGGATTATCAGGGAAACATCTGGTTCACTTCGTCCAGATGCGGGCTTTTGTGCCTGGGTAAATCCAGCTTTGTGGATGTGTTCAAACTCTGTAACGAAAAGAGCACAGTGTGCAATGCGATCAGATACTGGAACGGACACCTGTATGTGGGAACAAATACCGGGCTCAAGATACTTGATGTAGATGCGGGCCTGAGCATAAAGAATAATATTACTGCGGTTTTTGACGGGATAAGGATAAGAGGCCTGTCTGAAGACCACGCGGGGAATCTGTTATGCGCGACCTATGAAAAAGGTCTGATGCAGATAACGCCTGAAGGTATAGTAAGCCAGTATGTAAGCGTTGAGGAAACCGAAAAGCAGGTGAGGATAGCTTATGTGCTTTCGGACGGAACGATCATCTCTTCGAGTGATGCGGGGCTGGTATTTTTGAAAGATCATAAGGTAATGCGCCGGCTGAGGCTTGGGAAAGAGTTATCCGGCGGCACGGTCATAAACATGCTTGAGCTTTCCGACGGCACTGTTTTGGGAGGTACGGACGGTGATGGGATCGCTGTAATAAAAAACGGACGTCCGGA
The DNA here is from genome assembly GCA_902787595.1 of uncultured Lachnospiraceae bacterium. Next base: position 6,806 of record CADAHD010000066.1, on the reverse strand, counting down.
AAGATATATATCACGTGAGGACGGCCTTTCTTCGGGAGTCATACTCCGTATCGTGGAAGATAAAAGAGGCGGCGGGTATTTTGTGCTTACCGGCAGCGGACTCTGTTACATGGATAAGGATTTTAATATCCGTGAGCTCAGGATGCCGTACTTTAACAACTATGATCTGGTGGTCAATGAAGCCGGCGATATCTTTGTACTGGGCGGCGCCGGCATCTACATAAGCGATTACAAGAGCCTTATGGAGTTAGGGAACATGCAGACTTATACGCTCCTTGATATTAAGGCCGGGCTTCCTGGCAGCATAACTTCCAATTCATGGAATTATGTATCCGAAGATGAACGCCTGTTTTTCTGCGGGACCAGCGGAGCGTATCTTCTGGATCTGAATAATTATGAGATGAAGGTCGATGGCTTTAAGACCAAGATAACCTCGATGAAGCTTGACGGGGAATATCAGGATGTAACTCAGTTCGGAACCATTAATATCCCAAAGGGCGCCGATAAAGTGGAACTGGAACTTGAGATCAACAATTATACTTCGGCTGATCCTTATGTGAGCTATTACCTTAAAGGCATTGATGCCGAGAGGACTATCGTTCTATCCAGCATGCTGGGCAGCGTTAAGTATAATGATATTCCGTACGGGGATCATGAATTTATCATCAATGTTACCGATGAGAGGGGCAGGATACTTTCAAGCCAGACCTATGTGCTGAGCAAGGAGAGAGAGTTATATGAAACGACAGGATTTAAGCTGTATTTTTATATAATGCTCCTGACAGTGATATCGTTTTTGGTGATATCCATAGTACAGGGCGCTTTGTGGACCCAGAGGATCAGAGAGAGCAGCAGACATAAGCAGATAGTATCGCAGCTTGAAAAGGAAAAATCGGAAGCTATGCAGCGCGCTATATATATGGAGGAGGATGCAAACCGGACCAAGGCGGAGTTTCTGGCCAATATGTCCCACGAGATCAGAACGCCCATAAATACCATTATCGGCATGGATACGATGATAATGAGGGAATCGGGCGAAGAAAGCATAAAGCAGTATGCGCGTGATATTGATAAGGCCGGGAAGGAGCTGCTTTCTCTGATAAATAATGTGCTTGATTTTTCAAAGAACGGTACGGATATCAGTGACAGTGGAGCTGAAGAAGAGGATACGAATACCGAAGCGGCGGAAAACACAGGCGCTCCGGCTGAAGATGATGAGGATGAAGTGCTTAGGGAAAATGAGAGATTCCATGCGCCTGAAGCCGCCATTCTTCTGGTAGATGATGTGGAGATGAACCATAAGGTAGTGAGCAGTCTGCTGAAACGCTTAAGGATAAAGCCTGACAGCGCCATGAGCGCCCAGGATGCGATAAAAGCGGTTAAGGAAAAGAAATACGATATCATCTTTCTTGAGACCATGCTGCAGGAAATGAAAGGTGAAGAGATAATGCGCATCATCAGGACAAAAAGCCGGCAGAATGCCGATACCCCGATAATCGCTTTTACTACCAATGCGGCAGAAGGCGCCAGGGAAGAATATTTTAATCTGGGATATACAAACTATCTTTCTAAACCGGTGGATTCCATAAAGCTGGAGGCCATCATACAGAGTTATCTGCCGGATGATAAGATAGTCTTTGCTGATGAAGATGATGACGAAGCATAAGAAAATACGACAGCTTGCGTCACAGAGATACTTGTGTTAAAATACCCGACTATGGAACGATTTGAGATAATAGCACCCTGCCATTTCGGGCTGGAGGCAGTTTTAAAAAGAGAGATCACGGATCTTGGTTATGATGTTACACAGGTCGAAGACGGCAGAGTGACCTTCGCGGGAGATGCGGAGGCGGTCTGCCGTGTTAATGTATGCTCGCGCACGGCGGAGAGACTGCTGATCAAGCTGGGAAGCTTTAAGGCAGAGAGCTTTGAAGAACTCTTTCAGGGAACGAAAGCTTTGCCGCTTGAACGTTATATCCCGAAGAACGGACGCTTCTGGGTAGCTAAGGCGGCCAGCGTAAAGAGCGCGCTGTTTTCGCCTTCGGACATTCAATCGGTCATGAAGAAGGCTATGGTAGAGCGGCTGTCGCAGATATACGGGATAAAACAGTTTCCCGAGGACGGGGATAATTATCCGATACGCGTGTTCATCAAAAAGGACATCGTGAGCGTGGGCCTGGATACCAGCGGGGACTCTCTGCATAAGAGAGGTTACCGCCTGCTCACGTCAAAAGCCCCGCTTGCGGAGAATCTGGCGGCAGCACTTATTATGCTGAGCCCCTGGAAGGGTGACCGCATACTGGTGGATCCCTTCTGCGGGAGCGGGACCTTCCCTATAGAAGCCGCGATGATGGCAGCAAATATCGCGCCGGGTGTAAACCGAAGCTTTACTGCAATGAAGTGGGAGCATGTGATCCCTGCGGAATACTGGCAGGACGCAAAGGAAGAAGCGCGTTCGCTTGAAGACAGGGATATCGACTGTGATATACAGGCTTTTGACATAGATGGGGCCATAGTCAAAGCGGCCAGGGAAAATGCGGCCAGGGCCGGCGTCGATAAGCTCATTCATTTCCAGCAGCGCGCGGTTGAGCAGCTTTCGCACCCCAAACCCTACGGTTTTATTATCACCAACCCGCCTTATGGTGAGAGGCTTGAGGAAAAGGCGGCGCTGCCTGCGCTTTATAATACGATAGGTGAGCGTTACCGCGCATTGAAGGACTGGTCTATGTTTCTGATAACCTCTTATGAGGATGCGGAGAAGGATATAGGCCGAAAGGCTGATAAGAACAGAAAGATATATAACGGAATGCTTAAGACGTATTTTCTGCAGTATATGGGCGCTAAGCCCCCGAAGAGAGTATAAGTGAGAGGTAAAAACAAATGGCAGACAGACCCAGAGCAAGAGAAAAACATGTTACAGGCGGAGGCAGCGGAGTCAATTTAAGAGGGAGCGCATCGGGCGGTCCTGTAGGCAGCGGACCGCGTCCGGGTGGCGGAGGCGGTAACGGCGGACCCGGAAAAGCTATCGGCGGCGGTGGCATCATACTGTTTATAATAATCATCATACTTTCAAAGCTTGGGATCTTTGGCGACGGTGACAGCAGCTCTTATGATGATGGCGGCAATACAGGTACACAGACTGTTGCAACATCGAGCACCGGCAGCAGCGGCAGTGATTATTTTTCGGCTCTCAGCGGGACGTCCACAGGCTGGGGAAGTTCTTCAAATACCGGAAAGCTTAACCGTGAAGTGTCGCCGGAAGCGCGCATCAAATATACGGATATACTGGGCGGTGGCAAGGATGTCGTGACGCTGATGGTTTATATGTGCGGCACCGATCTGGAGTCAAAGTACGGCATGGGCAGCAATGACCTGAAAGAGATGATGAATGCAGATTTGTCTGACAAAGTTAACATCATCGTTTATACCGGCGGCTCAAAGAAGTGGTCGATAAACGGCATCTCAAACAAGGTGCATCAGATATATCAGATAAAGAACGGAAAGATGAACCTTCTTGAGGCGGACATGGGTAATTCATCCATGACTGATCCTTCGTGCCTCAGCGGATTTATAAAGTATTGCGCAAAGAATTATCCTGCAAACCGCAATATGCTTATATTCTGGGATCACGGCGGCGGATCGCTCTCGGGCTTCGGCTATGATGAACTTAAGCCTTCGAGCGGGTCCATGGATCTGGGCGGCATCAATGATGCTCTTTCCTCTGCAGGTGTGAAATTTGACTTTATAGGCTTTGACGCCTGCCTCATGGCTACGGTCGAGACCGATCTTATGTGCGCGGAGTATGCGGACTACCTGATAGCTTCCGAAGAGACCGAGCCCGGGCTGGGCTGGTATTATACTAACTGGCTGAACGCGCTTTCTGATAATACTTCCATGGAGACGATAGAGATCGGCAAGATGATAGCCGATGATTTTGTGGAAGTATGCGCAAAGCAGGTGGCAGGACAGAAGACCACGCTTTCCATTGTGGACCTTGCCGAACTTTCGCAGACCGTGGGAGATGAGTTTAAGAATTTCTCCAACAGCACAAAGGATCTGATAAAGCTTGAGCAGTATGCAAAGGTTTCGCAGGCAAGGAGCAATACGAGAGAGTTTTCACCCTCATCAAAGCTGGATCAGGTGGATCTGGTTCACTTTGCAAAGAATGTGGGCACCGACGAAGGAAATGCTCTGGCAGAGACCGTGCTTTCCGCTGTCAAATATAACAGGACCTCTTCGAATATGACCAACGCCTATGGCGTTTCGATCTATTTCCCTTACAGGACAGGGCAGTCCAAGGTAAAACAGGCTAATAATCTTTATTCCGAGATAGGGCTTGATTCCGATTACTCGGCCTGCATAAGGGAGTTTGCGGGCGTGCAGGGGGCAGGCCAGGCAGCAGGCGGTGGCGATGCCTTCAGCCTTCTGGGAGGCGGAGAGCAGCAGTCTTCCTTTGACCTGGACAGCATACTTTCCTTTGTGTCGGATATGGGGCTGGGAAGCCGCAGCTTAAGCGATGAAGAGACTGCAAAATATGTTTATGAGCATCAGCTGGACCAGACGCTTCTGACCTGGAAAAAAGGCAGTCAGGGGTATTATATCGAGCTGCCCGAAGAACAGTGGGAGCTGGTGCAGAGCGTTGATCTGAGTCTGTATGTCGATAACGGTCAGGGTTACCTGGATATGGGCCTTGACAATGTATATACCTTCGATGATAAGGGTAATCTGGTAGCGGATGCTGACGGAACATGGCTTTCGATAAACTCCCAGCCGGTAGCCTATTACCATATAGATACCGTGGATTACGGTGATGATTATACGATCACCGGCAGGGTACCCGCAGAGCTTAACGGAGAGAGGGTTAATCTGATACTCCTCTTTACGGATGAAGAGCCTTACGGCTATATCGCCGGAGCAGATCCCGATTATGATGATTCTGTTACCGAGACTGTTTCCCGCGGACTTGTGGAGATCAAGGACGGCGACAAGGTGGATTTCATCTGTGATTGCTATGATTACAACGGAAATTACAGAGGCAGCTATTATCTGGGCGATACATGGGTCGTAAATGGCAAACCTCAGATAAGCAATACCGAGGTGGGCGCAGGATATACCGCTATGTATAAGTTTACGGATATTTATGATAACAGCTGCTGGACCGACCAGCTGCCCTGATACGCATGAGATGTCATTCTGAGTTCACGGCTACGAAACAGAACAGAATGATCCCGATACTGTGTCATTCTGAGGGCGCAGCCCGAAGAATCTTGACAGAAGGAGAGCATTATGAAGAATATAATCTTTGCCACCGGCAATAAAGACAAGCTGCGCGAGATAGGAGAGATCCTGTCCGGCCTTGACGTAAAAGTTATACCCATGAGCGATACGGGTTTTAATGAAGAGATAGACGAAAACGGCACCACTTTTAAAGAAAACGCGCTGATAAAGGCGAGGGCGGTAGCAGCATATTTAAAAGCTGAAAAAACGGAATATGCGGATGCGATCGTTCTGGCTGACGACTCGGGGCTGGCGATAGACCACATGGGAGGAATGCCGGGCGTGCAGTCTCACCGCTGGCTGGGGGATCGCAGCTATACTCAGGCGATGATGGATATCATAGAAGACATGAAAGATGTGCCCGACGAGAAGAGAGGTGCGCGCTTTGTCTGTGCCATAGCGGCCTGTGTACCCGGCAGGGAAGATATGTGCGTACAGGAATGCGTGGAAGGCATGATCGACAGGAAGCTTTCCGGCAGCGAAGGTTTCGGTTACGATCCTTTCTTTTATGTGCCTGAATTCGGCTGCACCACCGCAGCCATGAGCAGGGAGCAGAAGAATGCCATAAGCCACAGAGGAAAGGCGCTGCGGGCCATGAGGGATAAGCTTATAGAGGAGGGCGTTCTGTGAAGATAGTCGTCATAAGCGATACCCATGGAAATCTGAGCAGGCTTGATGAGATAATGGCTAAAGAGGGCAGGGTAGATATGTTCCTGCATTGCGGGGATATCTGCGGGGATGAGGAGCTGCTCAAAAAACGCACCGGCGTTGCAGCGGTACAGATAGTAGCCGGAAACATGGATTTTAACGGCTACAGCCCCAATTATCGTCTGGTTGATCTGCCCTATAAACATCTGGCCTTTATGACACACGGCCACAGATACGGCGTTAACTATGGCACCGAGATGCTGGAGGATGAGGCCGCAAGCGTAGCAGCCGACATAGCGCTTTACGGTCATACCCATGTGCCCGAGATACATAAGAAGAACGGCTTGTGGGTGATGAATCCGGGCTCACTGGCTTACCCCAGGCAGCGTGACCGCAGATGCAGTTACGGTGTGATAGAGCTTGAAGAGAACGAAGAACCCAAACTCAAGATAATGTATATATAACAAACTTTATCTAATGTTTGACACAAGACCTGCCAAAGACTATAATAAATTCTGTGCGGGGTTTGGCTCAGTTTGGTAGAGCGCCTGGTTTGGGACCAGGAAGTCGCAGGTTCGAATCCTGTAACCCCGATAAGCATAAAGGGAAGGGCAGTTCTTGGCAAATGAGTGATATTCTGTACATCGTAATGCCTGCCTATAATGAGGAGGCTAACATAGAGAGCGTGGTGAGGCAGTGGTATCCTCATGTTGAATATAAGGCGCCCGGATCAAAGCTCATCATCGCCGATGCGGGCAGTACGGATGGCACGCATGAGATCCTCAAAAAGCTGTGCAGGGAATTTGACAGGCTTCAGATACTGCACACTGATAATAAACAGCACGGCCCCAAATGCATTGCGCTATATGACTATGCGATAG
>CADAHD010000065.1 GCA_902787595.1 uncultured Lachnospiraceae bacterium | reverse complement strand
TTGATCTGCTCTTTGATCACCGAACTTATCTCTTCTGGTCTCAGATTCATGGATCTTATCTCCTATTTACAATAGTGATTATCTACTCTTACAATATCACCTGCAGCTGCCTCATCCGCGGCAGTCTGCTTTATGCGATCAATACTCTCTTCAGATCTTCCAGCTTGGTCTTTATGCTGGAATCAACCACACGGTCGCCTATGCGGATAACCAATCCGCCGATCAGGCTCTTGTCCACGCTATAATGCATCTCCATGGATTTGTATGATGTGGTGCTTAAGAGTTTTGCTTCTATATCTTTTTTGCACGTATCGGAAAGCTCCGTGGCAGAGGTGATATATGCCACGCCTATGCCCTTATGCTCCTTGACACGCGCTTCAAAATATTTAAGTATGGCCGGCAGCTGCGAATAGCGGTCCTTCTGAAGCAGCAGATTAAGAAACCCCGTCAGCTCACCGCTGGCGCGACCTGCAAATACTTCCTCTATGACTTTCTGCTTTTCTTCCTTTGTCACCTTGGGGTGATTCATAAGAACGGTCAGATCGGGGTTCTGCTCCAGGATCTTTTCCAGGGCCAGGACCTCATCATATAAGGCGTCCACCTTGTTTTCCTCGCATGCAAGCGAGAACAGGGCTTCTCCGTATGTACCTGCAACTAGCTTAGCCATGTATCGTTACCTATTTCCTTTAATGTTTCTTCAACCAGAGCGTCCTGCACACTGGTATCGATCCTTCCTGCCACTACTTTAGAAGCCATGAGAGATGCTATGCTTACCATCTCCTGCTTAACTTCATCGGCAACGCGGCGCTTCTCCAGCTCCGCTTCTTTGTTGGCGCGCTCCAGGATAGCAGCCGCTTCCTTTCTGGCCTCGTCGACTATCTTGTTCTCACTGGCCAGAGCGCGTTTGCGGGCATCGCTTAAGATCTGCTCCACTTCTTTATCCACTTCCTTAAGCTTGTTCTCGTATTCCTCTTTAAGCTTAAGAGCCTCGTCCTTGTCGTTCTGGGCTATGGCAATATCATTCTGTATCCTGTCGCGACGGTCTTTTAAGACCTTTCTCGCAGGATTAAACAGATTATAGGAAAGGATAAGGAACAGTACAAAGACTGCCAGCAGAGTCAGCCCCGAATCAAACAGGAGCTGCAGGTCCAGGCCGAACATTCGCGGCGCCATCTGTTCGCCGGCTTCCAATAACATATAGATTTCCATTGGTCAGCCCGTAAGCCTCCTTTCTTTATACTATCAGATCCGTTCCTTAGTTGGTCTTGAAGGGATGCACAAACATAAGAAGCATAGCTACCAGCAGACCATAAAGACCGGTGGTCTCTGCAACGGCCTGACCCAGAAGCATGGTACCGGTAACATCACCCTTTGCGCCGGGATTGCGTCCTACTGCAGCAGCAGCGTGTCCGGCAGCGATACCCTGACCTACACCGGGGCCGATACCTGCGATAACCGCAAGACCCGCACCTATTGCGGAACATCCGAGGATAAATGCGTCATTAAACATTTCTCCCGATCCAGTAAAATTCATAACAGCTTCCTCCTTAAAATATTATTCCGTTTCCATCGCACTGGATATATATGTCATGGTGAGCATACAGAACACGTATGTCTGTATTGCGCCCGAGAACATATCAAAGTAAACATGCAGCACTGCGGGCCATGCATAGGCTATAACCTTGAGCAGACCGTAAACAAGCGCCATCATAACGGTACCGGAGAGCACGTTTGCGAAAAGACGCAGGCTCAGAGAAATAGGCACCGCGAAATCACCGATCAGGTTGATCGGCAGCCAGAAAGGCCAGGGATCGCACAATCCCTTGATAACGCCGCTGACCTTCTGATAACGGAACTTCTGGATAGTAACGATAGTAAAGGTGAGGATGCCCAGAGGGAAGGTAACACCGTAATCCGCCGTGGGAGGCCTCAGTCCCAGAAGACCCGATATATTGCTGAAAAGGATAAATATAAAGATGGTTCCGATGTAGTTGCGGAAAGAAGGAGCAAACCTGCCCATGGTATTGTCTACCATGCCGTCAAGCATCTCCACGATCAGCTCCACGATATTGCGGAAGCCCGAAGGAACCTCACCGCCCTTTGTGAGCGCGGCTTTTGCAAAAAACGAAAAAATAACAAGTACCAGAAATACTATCAAAAGACATATATGAGAGGTGGTTATCCAGAGGGTCTGATCTCCTATCTTAAAGGAGAACACCCCTTCTATCATGAACCCCAGATCATCAGAGGATAATAGCATGTTTGCTCCCATAAACGCTAACCTTTCTTACTCCTGTTTTGCGGTCTTCATCATCTCATCCTGCTCCTCCGGTGATATCATCTCCCGGTAGAAGGCTTCTTCTCCGCAGACCGCAACGGATATTTTATGCGTGAGCGGCTGCGCATAAGCCGAAAGCTTAAGTGTGATAAGTCCCGCAAAAGCAGCTATCACATCCGCTACGCCCGTGATCCCCAGCACTGCAAGGAATATTGCCATGCCGAAGTATCTGATCAGGTAACCCAGCCACATCTGCTTATTGGCCCCGGCCTCGCCTGCATCCAGCGCCTTGCCTATGGTATATTCCATATGCTTGGCCACTATCATCGCGCCGGCAATACCCAGCCACAGCCCCAGACTGTAATATCCTTTTCTGTCAAGGAATATCAGTATGGGTATCTGAAGCACCACTCCCAAGAGCGCTATCCCTATCCAAAGCTCCACCAGAGCGCTGTGGGCTGTCCACCTGTCCTTCATCATTCTTAAAATATTTCTTTGCTAATACGTAAATATTTCTGAAACCGGCCAGCGCCCCGACAAAGAATAACACTATTGTCCACCACACTGTACCGAAATGCTTATCTAACAGCCTGCCTGCGAAAAAGCATAAGAAGATGGGTGCCAACATGGTAAAGCCAAACTGGCTTATCATCCCCAGCAGCTGAACAGTCCTGCGTCTGTCCTTTCGCTTTTTTTCCTCGCTTACTCGCATACCAACATATTATAAAGGGACATTTCGCAAATGTCCAGTAAATTATTTAAGTTCCGCTTGAGCCCCAAAGGCAAACCCGGCAAACTCCTCCACAGGCATGGGCTTTGCAAAGTGATACCCCTGAAAGAGACTACAGCCCATTTCCAAAAGCTGCGCAAACTGCTCCTTTGTTTCGACGCCCTCAATGAGCGAAGTCAGATCCAGCTCCTCGGTCATTCTTATGATATGCCTGATTATTGCCTTTGACCTTCCGTTCTTATCTTCACCGGAAAGGAAGTTCATATCTATCTTCAGCACATCCGCCGGCATGTCCTTTAAAAGATTCAGTGACGAATAACCGCTTCCGAAATCATCTATCTCTATGATAAAACCGGACTCATGCAGATCCTCAAGCAGCTTCATCCTGTCTTCCGCGCCGTTCATCATCACGGTCTCGGTGATCTCCAGTCTGAGCCTGCCCGGCTCAATATCATATTCCCTGACCAGAGCTTTTATCTCGGATACAACATCGACATAATAAAAGTCCCTGGGCGAGATATTCACGGAAATAAACACATCGTCATGTTTCCCTTTCCATTCCGCCAGCAGCGCGCAGGCGCAGCGCCACATGTGCTTATCCACCTCCGCTATCAGTCCGTTCTTTTCAAACAGCGGCACAAATCTTGCGGGCGGCATAAAACCGTTGATGGGGTGTATCCATCTTACAAGCGCCTCAGCGCCCACCACATTGCCTCTTCCGTCAACGATAGGCTGCAGATAAGGCCTTATCTGCATGGTCTCCATCGCCTTTTTCAACTCCGCGCACAGCCTTTGCTCTTCCAGTACCTTGTCCCTCAGATTACCGTCATAAAACGCCACGTGCCTGTTATAATCCTTTAACGACGAAAGGGAAAGATGAGCTCTGTCAAACATGACCGAAACTTCCATATCGTGATCGGTTATCACATAGACCCCGGCGTTTATCTGCAGCCGGTGCTCTACCGCTCCGTCCCGCACCACAAAATGTCCCAGTCTGTCTTCTGCCAGCTCTTTATCAAAAACCTCTACAGGCATAAAAGCGCCAAAGGTATCTCCCTCCAGCCTTCCGTATATGCACCGCTTCGTCATGTCCGCTCTTATAAGATCGGCGATCTGTTTTATCGCGTTATCGCCGAACTTAGTCCCGAAAATATCATTGACTATCTTAAAATTCTTAACGTCTATATACATCGCAAGATATTTCGTTTTCTCATCTTCTGCCAGTTTTTTTCTGATACATTCAAACAGATACTGCTTTGTATACAGGCCTGTCAGATTATCATGCGTTGTACTGTAGTATTCCTTTTCCATGCGCAGATGCTCTTCGGTATCGTCCCTTATAGAAAGAACACTGCCTGCAAAATGATCATTCTTATATCTTGCGTTGCGTTTTTCTACAAAATAGTACCTGACATTCTCACCCTCACCTATAACCCGGTTTTCCGTCCATTCTTCCTCGGAAAAATCCTTACCGCCAAAGATGGCTGCCAGTCTTTCCGTCACTTTATCAAGCTCTTTCTGCGTGACTCCGGCCAGTTTATAACCGGGCTCATTAGCCCATATGCATTTATTGTCGGGATCATAAAGATACAGCGCCGAAGGCATATCGGATACTATATCCGACAGCATGCGGTCGAGCAGGCGCAGAGGCCTGTAATAAAGCGAAAGAAATGTCATCAGGATACCTAAAAAACCATATCCTATCATCGACCTGTCTACCGGTGTTCTTGAAAAAATAAAGTAAGTCTGGCTTATGGCAACGCTCAGCATGGCAATAAGTATCACACTGTACTTTTCCCTGTATATCCTTATCGTCTTGACCATGCACAAAACGAATATCAGGCACGAACAGAAGAAAATGCTGTAATCCACCACGCGGTGTATGGTCTGCCCGAAGTAAGGCACCAGTCTGTAATAAGTCACTCCCTGCACGTCTATGGGTTCCACATTAAAAGCATGGCCAAAGAACAGATTGCAGATCATCTGCAGGGCGTCGGCGATTATAGGGATAAACATGACCGTAGGCTTGCGCTTTCCGTCTCCTACGCCCCGGCAATACGCATTCGTATATATCACCAGGCTGGCCATCACAAAATCCATCCCCAGAAAATACAGATAATATCCGGTGATCGCCATCTGTCTTTCATCGGTCAGGATTATGATGAGATTTCCCAGAATAGGCGGAACAAAAGACAGGTCGAGCAGACCCATAGCTTTGCCTATAGGCCTGCTCGACTTAAAGCTGATCATGGCGCATATGATATCCATGATAACCAGCACGATCAATATTGTAGAATGGAATATCCTTATGTCCATATGCGCCTTTTATTCTGCCCTTGATCTTTCAGCCGTTTCCGGCAGCGATCATACCTTGAAGTAACTGATATTGTCCTTAAGATCCTCTGCGTATCCCTGCAGTCTGCTTGCAGATTCGCTTATAATCGTAAATGTTGCATTAAGCTCTTCCATGGAAGCATTGGTCTCTTCAGTTGACGCCGCGTTTTCTTCCGAAATAGCGGACAGATCGGAGATTATGCCCAGGAGGCCGTTCTTTGCATCATTAAGCATGCTTACCTGCTTGGAGATTCCCGAAGATGTAGTCTTAACGCTTGAAACATTGCCGGACATGGATTCCATGTTGTCCTTGGTGGAATCCAGCTGCTGAGCCTGCACTCCGAAGCTTTCATTAAGCTTTTCAAGCACGCTCACCGAAGAAGCGGAATCCGCAACCAGGCGGTCCACGATGGATTTTATCTTGTCCGCGCTGCTGCTGGACTGATCTGCAAGCTGGCGTATCTCATCCGCAACTACGGCGAAACCGCGTCCCGCATCACCTGCGCGGGCAGCCTCTATCGAAGCATTAAGCGAAAGCAGATTGGTCTGGGTCGCGATATCTGTGATAGCCTGTGTAAACTCGGAAATAGACTTTGCCGATTCATTCGTGGAATTGATCGTATTGCCTATATCCCTGACGGAAGCAGTAACTTCCTCGCTCTGACGGATCAGTTTATCAAGAGAATTCATAGCCTTATCGCAGGCTTCCGTCATTTCTTCGGCAACGCGGTCCATCTCACCCACGGCTTCGGTTATGCTCTCAATGTTCTTGCCGATCTCATCTGTCTCATTGACTGCATTTTCTACGCTTTCAGCCTGAGCTACAGCGCCCTTGGAGATCTCGGTCACGGCATCGGTAACCTGCTCCGAAGCCTTGGTAGCCTGTGAAGCGCTGTCTGCCAGATCTGCGCTGGTGGTGGTAACTTCTTCCGACATGGAGAGACTCTGTGACATGATATCTCTCAGCTTGTTCGTAAGCTGCTTTGCGCTCTTTGTTATCTGACCGATATCGTCTCTTCCCAGTTCGGAATCGGCAGGATAAGTAAGATTAAGATTGCCCTGCGCCAGCTCATCGAGATCGTTGGTAACACGTCTGATGCCCTTGCGTATGCCGCGGATAACGGCTGCAACTATGATCGTGAGCACTATCATAAGTGCAATATAGGAAAGCGCTATGACCAATACTTTAACATTCATATCCTTTAGCAGCTTCGCATTTTCTTCCTCAGCCCAGGCTTCAGTTATCTGCTGCATATGATCAAGGGAATCTCTTGTTATCGAGAAAGTATTATGGAACGCTTCCCAGTCACCCGTGTTTGCTTCAACATTAAATGAAGCTTCCCACGCTGCCATATCCTGTTCAAAGAGATCTGCTTCCTCCTTAAATGTTGTTCCATCTTCGGATTTGAGCTCTGTAAACAGCTTATTATTCTTCTTTGCCGTTTCTACAGCTGCGCGCACTTTATCATAAACCTGCTGCTTATTTGAATTATAATCGTCAATAGCGCCGGGCAGCTGGGTAACCGCAAACTCGGGGGGAGCCCCGGTATAGCCGTTGATAAAATCATAATACTGCATAGCGCCCTTCATGGACTGGTAAAAATCGCGGTCCGCGTTAAGCAGGTTGCTGTTCACCGAATAGAGGATATCATAATAAACATTGGATACCTCCATGTGGGTCTTACGGATCTCCATGCCCATGAACACTACCGAAAATACTAAAGCAATCGCAAGGGGAATGGTAGATATCAGGAGTTTGCCTCTGACACTAATGTTGTTTAACCACTTCATACACTTTCTCCTTTCGTTTATTATATTTTATGGGTATGGGATAACCCGTAAAACACTGACTTATTCGGCTTCGTGCATCTTTTTCTTGATGTCATACATCAGGGCATCCGCCTCCCTGACATAATCCCAAAGCGATGCGTCGGGGCGCTGAACCGGATCCGATGTAACATAACCTATGCTGGCCGTAAGAGAATACTCAAGTCCGATCCCTGTTCTTCGTTCCTCAATGCGCTGCTCTATGCGTTTGCGCACGGTGGCCGCCTTCTGCTTTCCGCAGTCCGGCACTATCACCAGGAACTCATCGCCTCCGTAGCGCACTGCAACCCAGTCCTTCTGCAGATTATCTTCTATGGCGGCAGCTACCGTCCTGATAGCCACATCGCCCTGTTCATGACCGTAAGTATCATTGATAGTCTTCATGGAATTGATATCCACGAATAAAACCGTCAGCCTGCTCTGCTTTTTAAGGCTTTCCTCATAAAGCGGAAGCGCTTTATTCTCGTATCCGAACCTGTTATACAGACCGGTCATGGCATCCTTGTCATACAGCTGCTTAAGCCTTAAGTTTACGCGGATCAGACGGATCGACTGCATGATCTTCTCCAGATACTGGTATATCATGGATTCATTCAACACATAAGGTCTGTCAGCAAGTACCACATAACCGTAATTATTATTGAAATAGTGCAGCGGCATAAGATAATAAACATGCTGCTCTTTTTTCTTCTTTCTGTATCCGGGGATCAGCTTATCGCTGCCTACGCTTTCCGCTTCTACCAGCCTGCCTTCCCTGACAGCCACCGCAACATCCAGCTCTCCCTTAAGGCCCTTGCTGCATATCTCCTCATCCGTAGCATTTATGTTTTCAAAATACTCTTTATTAAAGACCATATAGAAAGCCGATCCTTCATATTGATGATTGTCCAGATAATGGCTTCTCAGCTTTTCCTTCATGTCTTTGTAATCCGAAACATCGGCTATGCGCTCCCGCAGTTCCCTTTCGTTCTGTTCCACCAGATGATCATCCTGCGAACGCTGGAAAGAATGCTTGCAGTAAAGGCGGCGCAGCTTCCCGTATTCGATATTCTCGCAGCCGCAGCTTTCGGCGATGACCGGAAGCGAGGGCACGGAGATCCTGGGCGGTTTTCTCTTCGAATACGGCTTGCCGTAAATTATCTCACAGGCTTTGCAGGCCACAGTTTCAAAATCCTGTTTTACTGTTGTAATTGCCGGATAGAATATCTTTCCGTTATCGATATTGTCAAAACCGGTGACCCTGACCTCACCGGGAACGTCAACTCCTCTTTTCTCAAGTTCGGTGCATACCGCCAGAGCCATGATATCATTTGCGCATACTATCGCATCTGGCAGTTTTTTCCTTTTTTCCAATACTATATTAAGGGCGTCTATCGTACGGCGGTTGGACCACTTTCCGTATGCGATATCCTTATCTTTAAGCTTTAAACCGTGTTCTGCCATCACTTCCCGTGTGACATTTAACCTTTCACGGCTGTCGGGGTGATCCTCGGTCCCTCCGATAAAGACGATATCCTTTACGCCGTGTTCCTCTATCAGATGCTTAACTACGGCCCGCATGCCATGCTCATTGCCTATGGTGATCGTGGGAACTCCTTCTATCTCCATTCCAAAGCTCACTACGGGAACGGATTTCTTCCGGGCATCGTTGATGATCTCCATAACGGTGCTGTCAGAATTAAGCATAGTCGAAAAAACGACCACGCCGTCATAATCCGCCGGATCGCATAGTTTATAGATATTAAGTTCTCCCTGCATAAGACTCTGATGCACGCTGTATGAGGCAAAACTCAGAAACACGTATACATCAAAATCTCCTTTTTTTGCGCATGCCCTGAATCCCTCAACCGCATCAGCCAGAGCATCCAGGCTCCAGCCGTTGGCGCATACCGCTATCTTATTCTTCATCTGATACTCCTGTCGTCTTAATATGTGAAATTTTCACAGACAGATGAATATAATTGTACAACTTTTTGGCTAAAATAGCAAGAATTACAATGAAACTCCGAAAACTTCCTCTTCATCCACAAGCATGAAATCCTCCGGCTCTGTGAAATAGTTCTCCACATCCGCAGAATACCTGTGCGCGGCTATGGGGCCGTCTTCACTGAGCTCGATCAGAAGTTCAAGGTGTTTTTTTGTCTTCTTTATAACTCTTATCTGCTGTTTGCTGCCGTATTTAGCCTTCACTGCTTTAAGCGCATCGGCTATCAGAGCCTTGCCTGTACTCTTGTCTCCGGCCATAAATCCCGTTACAAAGACAGTTCCGCCTGTATGCTGCGCCAGCAGGACCCCTTTTATCTGTTTACCGTCATACATTACCCGTGAGATGTCGGGATCCGCCGGCAGCCTTTCCCCCTGCGGCGCACAAAGAACGGCAGCCTTTTTGTTATTCAGCATATATTTAAAAGCTTTGGTCCTGTCCGAAAGCATAAGTACATTAAGTATCCATTCTCCCGGATAATCTTCTTCTTTTTCAAAATCATATTCTTCAAGAAAATCCTCTTCGCCGGCAGTGACCTGTCCGCGGTCGTAATCTTCGTTGGTATAGAGATACAGATGGCTTTCACCGGCATCCGCAGCCATTTCAAACCCTTCGTCGACAATACCTTCGACTTCCTCCCGCAGCGCTTCCGCCGGCGCCGCAGTCGTGACCGGCACCGTCTCTGCTGCCGTGGTCTCCGGTGCAGTCTCTGCTGCAGTTGTGGTCTCTTCCGCGGTCGTCGTCTCCGCTGCAGTCGTGGTCTCTGCCGCTGTTGTCGTCTCCGTTCCTCCGGCTGAGCCGCAGCCTGTCACTGTCGCTGCTGCCATCACCGCCGCCATCATGACTGCTGCATACTTCTTCATCAAAGATCTTTTTTTCATGGTTCATTCCTCCTGTTTTTTCTCCTTCTGGATAATCAGACAGGAGGAAAGCCCCGCCGGTCACACACAGTATTTCTCATTGAAAAAAGGGACATCGCATTAAAGCGACGCCCCCTTTTCACGTATTTCTCAGCTGACTCTGATATCAAATTTTTCGAGATCCCGGAAGGTGCAGCTTCCGCCTTCCGAGAAGAAGCGGATCCCGCTGTCTGTTTCCAGGTCCGGGTACACGTTTCCGGTCATTACATGCCGGCCGCCGTCGATGAACACTTCAACAGAACAGACGTCGAGGAACATCCGGAGCTGAATGCTCTTTCTCCCGCTTTTCTTTGCTTCAGGCCTGCCGGCCGCGTCCACCGGGGAGAGGTCGACCTTCCGCACGTTGACCTCGTCCTCTCTGCCCTTCAGGGGCAGGCCGGACTTTATGCGGTCAAAGACCAGCACATCTTCCGCGCGGTCATAATAAATGAGGGTCTCATGTTCTTCTCCGCAGAAAAGCTTCACTCCCGCCTTTTCCGCAGTGCCCGGCTCCAGGGTGACAGACACCTCGGCTGCCGTTCCGCAGATCTCCGGGAAAGAGGTCTCCTCTCCGGCGCCGACAGTAAACTCCGGCACCGCCCGGCGGTCCGCCCGGAACCCTTCGATCTCCCGCACAGGAAGCTGCACCAGGGCGCCGTCGATCACCCGGAGCTCCCTGGGAAGCGTATAGGTCCCAGCCCATCCTTCCTTCTGGGTCGGATAGCTGCGGTCCCACATCTCCTTCCATGCGATCATGATCTGCCGTCCGTCCGGCATGCGGAGCGTCTGTGCCGCGTAGAAGTCAAAGCCGGCATCGACCTCACCGACCTTTTCCACCGTGAAGCGCCCGTTTTCAAAGTTCAGCTTTCCCAGCATGTACAGGGCGGAGTGGATATTCTGGTACAGATTCCCCATCTGCGGGAGGTTCTGCGGGCTGGAAAGAAGGACTTCTGCTCCGTCCACAACGAAGTAGTCAGGGCACTCATAGACGCCGTTCAAGGTGAAATACTCGTGCCCCATCGGGATCTGTCCCGGCGTGTCTTCCTGCAGGAGATGTCCTGTGTATTCCCAGTGTAAGAGATCCGCACTGCGGGCAAGGATCAGATTGCCGTATCCCGGTTTCTCCGTGTCCGTGCCGGATACATCACCCGCGGAAGGAGACCGCACGCTGTCCTGTCCTGAGCTGTATCCGTGTGCCGCCGTATCATTCCCGGAGGCTTCGGCGCGGCGCCGGGATTCTTCTTCCTGTTCCGCCGCATTAAGGACCCTGACTCCGGTCAGAATCCAGCATGTCCGCCGTAAGAATGGGGTTGCCCGGGTCTTTCTCAAAAGTGACTCCTCCGTCCTCAGAGACCGCGACGCACTGCCGCTGGAGCTCCGGCTGCGCTGCCGTATACATGAGCCAGAGCTTTGCATCCTTCTCCGCCGCGGAGCCGGAGCAGCACCCGCAGATTACTTCGTAGTCCTGGTCCGGGATCAGCGCTACGGGGAGATTCTCCCAGCGCACAAAATCCTCTGTGACAAAATGCCCCCAGTGCATGGTGCCCCACTCCGGTTTGTAAGGGTAATGCTGATAGAACAGATGGGCCTTTCCGCCGTAGAAAATGGTGCCGTTCGGATCATTTGCCCAGCCTGCCGGAACACTTGCGTGATAGACCGGCCGGTAGCTCTGCTTTTTCATGTTCTCTCCTTCTGATTCAGGCCTTATTCTCTGTTTATTCCTTTTCAGTCTTTTTACTGTGCTTTTTTCTTATCTTCCCAATGATCAGCACAGCCAGGAGGATCAGCACGGCTACTGCCGCAGCTGCAATATATTTGTACGGCGGCTCCTCGTTTGTAATGAGGATCTCCAGCTCCCGGTCCGCCGTCATGAAGGTGAGATAGTCTCCGAAGGTCTCTGTCTTCACTTCACTGCCGTTCACAAAGACATGGATCGTCCGCGCGGCTGGTTTTCCGGAGACCGGCTTCACAAAGACCGGCTTCAGCACCCGGATCTTTCTCTCGGTGAGACCGTCGTCCGGAACCGAGACGAAGTAATGCCACTCACCCTCGGAGCGGAACGTAAGGACATCCTCTTCCCGGAACTGTCCGTCGGCGATCACCAGCGGCTTCCCGCTGCTCTCCTCAGTTTCCTTCGAGGACAGTGCCGACGTCAGCAGGCAGTAGACGGAATCCACGACCGTGTCCTCATCGAGGACGGTGTCCTTGTCCACATCCCACCGGAGATAGAAGCCTTCCCGCACTTCCGTCTCGGGAACCGGAACGTCCTTAAGGACCGTGCCCCTCTTTACTTCCTCCAGGCCGACGATGTGTCCGTTCACCTTGAACTTTACGAAGACCGTGTCCATGGGTTCCGCAGCTCTCTCCGCCATTCCCGCGTAGTCGATATTGTCGATGGCGCCGAAATTGCCCGCGTAGTAAATATTGTTCCTGATCTTTTCTGCATCCAGCTCGTCCACATTTCCTGCGATGGTGCCGGCGTATTCATCCGTGCCCAGTACAGTCACCGCCGCGATGTTGTCCCGCAGCGTCTTTCCGTAGCCGCAGATGCCTCCCGCGTTCTTCTCTCCAGTGACCCGGCATCTCGCGGTGTTTCCGTCCAGAGACGCCAGGGCATACCCTGAGATGCCGCCGACAAAATAGCCGTCCTCGGAGCTGACATCACCCTCGTTGGTATTCTTCCGGAGCGTTCCCATGTCGGCTTTTCCCACGATGCCGCCGGCATGGTTTTCCTTCGCGGTAATAATTCCTGTATTTTCGGAGTCAAGGATCGCTGCCGATACGCCGAAGGAATAGTCCAGCGATCTGCTGTTATTGCGCAGGATATCCTTGTCGGGATCAAGATCATACTCCACAGCGATGGTCCCGGCAATGCCGCCGGTCTGCGTATCCCCGTCAATATCCGCAGTATTTCTGCAGGAGACGATCCTGGAGGCGGAATTCACGGTATCGGAGGTGTCGTTGAAGATGCCGCCATTATCCGCGATATCGTTCAGCCGGTCTCTTTCATTTTCCATGAGGTCCGTCAGGCGGGTGAACCGCCTGTTGATCTCGTTCATGTTCGCGATGACCTCAAGACTGTCCTCCCTGGCACCGGCGTTCATGCTGTCGATCTGGCTGGAAATGCTGTCCAGTCCGGCATAGATATCGTCGCCCGCAGCACGCACAGCTTCGTTTGCCTGGAGATCGATATTGATGCCGCCTGCCATGTTGGAAATGGAACCGCCGAGACTTGAGCTGAAAGAGGAAAGCTCAGAGAGGACATCATCCAGATCGCCGATGGAATTAAATACCTCGCTGACGGCACCGCTCATCGCCCGGTCTCTCCGGACCGCTTCGGTCTGAATGGAGCCATCCGCGATCCGGTCGCGCTTACCCCGGAGATCGACGAGGATGGTCCTCATCGCCCGGATATCGCCGGCGGTGCGGTTCGCTGCGGACAGCGCCTGGTTGATCCTGGCCCTCCGCTCTTCAGGAAGATCAGGCAGGCGGTTTTCCCGGATCTCTTCCACTAAGGGAAGGGTCGTGTTCAGATCCTGCCGCAGCTGGTCGTTCAGCGAGACGATCCGACCGCGCTCCCCATCCGTCAGGCTCAGGCCCTCCGCCATATCGTCCATCGCGTTATCGATCTTTGTCGTCATGCTGCTCAGTGTATCGAAGCTGTCTTCCAGCCCTTCTGTATCAGCCGCGATGTCATCCATGGAGCCGGTGATGGTGTCCGCAGTGGAATTGATGGTGTCCGCCGCCTCATCAAAGCGCTCCAGGGACGCGTTGTAGACCACATTCGTGGAGTTTTTTACGTCCGTCATGGACTTCGAAAGACCGGAGAGCCGGTCATAGGTACTCTCTGTGATCCTTTCCGAAGTGTTCAGCGTGTCCGTGATCAGGCTGTTGATGCCGTCCATTTCATCAGACATGGCGGAAAGCACGTCCTGGGAGAAATCCAGGGTGATCTCCGGCTGCTGTTTTCCTGTGATGCCGCCGGTCCCCCTCCGTCCGTAGATCCTTCCGTTGTTCACGCAGTTTG
>CADAHD010000064.1 GCA_902787595.1 uncultured Lachnospiraceae bacterium | reverse complement strand
GCGTAGTCAGCCTCAACCAGGAACAGGTCGATCTTGTCATCAGCTGCTGCGCTGTCCTGCTTAAGCAGGGTCTCATCCAGATTGTTCTGATATGCATTGCCTTCTGAAGGAGTGATGTTCCAAACAACATCGATATCACCGATCTTACCGTGGGTAGCGTCTACCTCGGTGTATCCGGGATAATGAGCGGTCAGACGGCTCTTGAACTCCTCATTCCAGCAGTAGATGTTAAGAACCTTTCCTTCTTCCTCCGCGCTGAGATCCTCTGAAACAACAGTGGTATCAAGCTCGGGAGCCTTGGTAGGCTCAGCTTCGGTAGTAGTAGAAGTGCTGCTGGTGTCATCACCACCTGTGGTAGCAGGAGCAGTGTCGCCTTCGCAGCCTGCCAGAGTGCCTGCTGCCATGATCATTGCCATGCTTAATGCCAATAATCTCTTTTTCATTTCGTAATTACCTCCCATAAATTTGTATTAACGGCCCTTTGCCGTTTGCATTTGCAAGTGTAGCACATTTTGTTAATTTCTGACAATCTGAAAGCGCTTTCATCATTCTTTTTAACAATCAGTTCACAACTTGTTCACACTCTTTAATGTTTTTTCGGGGGGAAATATGAATTTTATCGGTAGAAAGGGGTATCTGAAGGATACGCTCCCATGAGGGTTATGCACCCTCATAGGATATCGTGTAAGTGCTTTCACAGAAGTCTCTCAACTCCATTAAAAAAGTCCCTTTTGCATCATATTTACTGCCGTCTTCTTTCTTATCTGCAGTATTCTGATACGCTGCCAGCGTGTCCTTATCATACATGCGGATCTTGTTTGATCGCCAGGGATTGACCACTTCAACAAACTTACGCTCTACGGTTTTTCCTTTTATCTTAAGCTTCTTTGTGGTTACTCCGGTGATGGAATATGCATGTTTCATGGCAATGCCGAATATCATTTTTTCACCGTTTGTTCCCTGCCTGTCACCTTTCTTAAGGCTGAGCGTCGGGTTACGCATAGACGCCATCGCCAGCTTCTTTTTATTATCGGCGCCGCCCCCGCATACATTTTTCAGTTTTAAATATATCTCTTCTTCTTTATCTGAATATGTGCCTTCCATGAGGAAGCTGTTCTTGAGCAGTCCTTCTGCAATGACCGTCTTCCTGAAATACTCGATATAGTGCTTCTTTAAGTCATCCTCATCTATCCCGCTCCCCAGATTAAAGACAGGCATCTTGTTAATGTCGATGGTATTTAAGAACAGATTAAGATCGTTTGAAGTATAAAAACCTGCTTCACCCATTGTATTTTCCGGGGACTCAAAATAAGCATCGAGATGCTTTTTCATAAATTCCCGATAAGCGCTCAATATGGTATTCTTTCTGAACATATCATACAGCTTTGTGTTCCCGGGCGGGATATCCAGACCGAACATCTGTTTAGCCTTATAAATATTCCAGTCCTTAGCTGTTCTTTTGGATCCGTCCTCATTCCTTTTGTCCATAAACCTTTTCTTTTCCTTCGAATGGACCAGATCCGTCAGGGTGTCAATATCATCATAATCCTTGTTTTTATTATATGCAGCGGAAAGAGCTTCGATCTTTAGTTCCTTTCCTGTGAATATCTTTACAAAAACCGGACTCTGCCCGCTGTCTATCCCGGAAAATCCCTTCGGTTTTATGTCAGCCTTATACTTAGGATCGTTCAGCAGCGGTCTTGCAACGGCAAAAGCTTTTTCAAATATATTGACCCACAAAGCCCCGCGCGCGCCTTTTTTTATATAGGCTTTGGATTCCTTACCGTCAGCATCTCTCAGCGTATACTCCGTAAGAGCAATAGTTTTTTTGACCCTCACGTATACCGGATCCATGGTTTTGTAATTAAAGAAGCGTACAACGACCGTATCCCCCTCATCCTTCATTGCTTCCCTGATATACCGGGGATCACATTCAACTATCGCATTCAGTGCCGCTATGGCGTAACAATCCCCTATATTACCCTGTAAGATATCTTCTGAAGAAGGATCTTTTGAGAACAGAGCCATATGAGTACGATCGCTCACCCCGGGATCAAACATCACCTTCTCATGATAAATCTTTCTCCCGTCATCCGCTGTCTTGGGTTCCTTAAAATCTGTTTCCTCAACGAACAGATCATCATTTGTTCCGTCTACGATCTTTTCATTTCCGTTCAGCTGCAGATCTCCTTCTGCTACGGCAAACATAAGAGACGCAAACATAAGAAGTATGCCCGGCTCGCCGTACACGCCTGTAAGCATATCGCTTTTTCTTTTCTTCTCTTCCTGATCTTTGGATGAGTGGATAGTATTTGTTTCTTTCCTTATGGACCTGAGGACCGGCATGACATTATTTTCCAGCTCCACCCTTTTCTGCAGCGAAAGCCCCGGTGTCATCAGCATTCCGATCTTGTCGATGATCGTTTTAGCCATCGGGGTGCATTTCTCATATTCCGGAGACTTCTTGACTTTTTCGACCATCTCCGTCATCTCTGCCGTCCATGCTTTGCTCTTTTTCTCAGATCCGCTCTCACGTTCCTCATCGCTTAGGTCCACTGCAGGCCTGTAGTCTTTGGTTATTTCGTCCACCGGCTGTTTTTCAACGTCTTCTTTACCGGTGTCTTTTGTCTTCTCTACTCCGTAATAGCAAAACGACTCACAAAAATCCGTAAGTTCCATCAGGAAAGTACCTTTTGCCTGCGTTCCTTCCTTACCCATGTACGGCCTAAGGGTATCCTTATCGTATAGCCTTATAACATCTGTATTCCATGGGTTATGTATGATCACAAACCGCTGTTTTACCTTCTTCCCGCCTATTGTCACTTCCCTTATATCCGTTCCCATTATACTGTATGCATGGGGATCGGCTATACCTGCAACAACATGTTCCCCGGAAGTTCCCCTGATCGCAGCATTACCTTTAACTGACAGATTATGAGCTGCCGAAATTGCTACGACTATTTCCTTCTTTCCGTCTTTATCTGAGGTATGTTTTTCGATATCCCTGAATATCTTCTTTTCCGTCTCACTGTATTTACCGCTTGTATTAACCCCTATCTTCAATAATCCCGAATCCGCAATGCTTTTCCTGAAGTATTCGATATAATGCCTCTTAACCTTCTGTTCATCGATCCCGTGTCCCAGATTCAGATCCGGCATATGGGAGATATCGATGGAATCCAGGAACAGATTCAGGTCATTCATCGTATAGAACGCCGGGGCTCCCGTGGTAAACAGATCGATCTTTCTTTTGGATTGGAAATTCTTTGTCAAATGATCCTTTAAATACTTTTCGTATGCTTCAAACAGCCGGTTTTTCCTGAAAAGTTCCAGCAGTTCATTGTTTTCCCCGGTTATATCTATCCCGAATATCGCTTTTGCCTTATATTTATTCCAGTCCGAAGCCCTTCTTTCAGTACCGTTTTCATTCTTACCCCGCATAAAAGCTTCTTTCCCGCCATAATGCACATGAGAAAACAGCTTACTGATCTCAGTAAATTGCTTATAAACCGTATTGCTGGAAGGAAGGATCCTGATATCCACCTTTTTACCGGTAATGACCTCAACAGCCAGATCCACAAATCCCGCATGGTTCAGACAATCATAACCTTTCAACTTCTTTTTTACTGTTTTTCTGTATCTGGGACTCATCCGCTCTCTTACGGCAGCATAGGCTTTTTCCATCATATTGACCCATAATGCGCCTTTGCTCCCGTAGATCCGTTCCTCAGAAAATACAGGCTGCCCCTGCCTATTCCTGCCTATGTAGCGTCTGGCCGGAACTGTTTTCTTTACTCTGACATATACAGGCTTTCCGTCAGAGGGATCAAAAAAACGGACAACTACCGTGCTGCCTTCATCCACCATATTATTTTTAATGATCTGAGGATCTTTTTCAACAACTGCATTTAATGCACCAAGAAAATAGCAATCACCAATATCTTCCTGTTTTATATCTGCAATACTTGGCTCGGCTGCAAAAAGAGGAATTTTGTCCATACCCTTTGAATCGTAAAACCTTATCTCCGATCTGTCCAGGATATACCCTGTCTCCTGTATGATGGGTTTATCGAGTTTCTTCGTCCCGGTATAGAATGAATCATCTGTCCTGTCCAGGATCCTGCCGGCCTTGCTGACATCAAGAGAGCCCACTGTCTTATCTTTCAATATATCAAAGATACGCATCAGGATTTCCGGATCAGGATTTCCGGATCCTTATACATAGCTTTGAGCTCTTCGTATAATCCCCACTGGGTTGCCGCTGTTTCTCCTTCATCCTTCCCCTTCAGATTTTCAATATATTGCATCCTTTCCGAAAGGGCATAAAGCTTTCCGTATGCCTCTGTTTCTACCCGTATCCTGTCAGCTTCCGCTACGCCCGGGGCAGTCACGGCATGGAGATCCCTGATCAGCTTCTTCGTTTCTTCGGCAGCTTCGGTATATTCCTTCGATTCCATGACGGACTGTATCGAAAAGCCCAGTTTTACCCATCCGGCTTCGTTTGCCCTGCCGGAAGCTCCCCTGCGCTGATCTGCTGTCAGATCAACCAAAGGCTGCTGCGCGGGGATATCATTTGCATCCGGCCGGAGTCCATCATTATCATCATTTGTAGCTCTTAAAGATCTCCTAAACCCAAACAGCCCCTTAAACCTGCCTGTGATCGATTTCTCAGCAGCTTCCCTTGGGATGGGCACAGCAAGCTCTTCTTTTCCGGTCACTTTGATATTCTCTGCCGGAACGGGCATGATCCGGGAAGATGTATTCTGCTCCTGCCTCTGCTCTTGTGTACTGATCTGCTGTTTCTTTTTCGACTTTTCTTCGTATAATCCGGACATTTACTTCTCCTCTAAAAGCTCCTTCAGATCATTTACAGCGGCGATCACCATATTAAAAACAAAACGATAATATGCGGGATCGGACATTCCCCCCATCTCGGGTATCGCCACCCTGAATTCTACGCTTCCGTCAACCGGAATAAACACGGCGCTCCCGAATACACTTGCCACATTGAAGCTTTCACAGGCAAATAATGCATCTGTCCGGTCATCCTCTTCATCACCGGCCAGAACAGCTACGCGGATCATAAGCATAAAGCGGTCTGTATTCGTATCTCCCACAGGAAAATAAGACATCCTGCAGACCATGCCGCCCAGGACCGCATCAATGCAGGGCAGACCGTTTGCCCCCAGTGACATTCGGGCTTCTTCCTCAAGATCTTCGCTTATCACTGCCAGCAGACCGTTGGTCCTTACATTTACCGCAGCCGCATACAGTTCGTCTTCACTTATCTCTATTACTTCTTTTTCCTTTTCATTTGTTTTTTTCACGCTTCATACCTCCATATAATAATAATGTATTACACTTTTTTTAACATTTTCGATATCCCTGGTCATATATTCACAGATTTTTTTTCCTTCATCCGTCGCTGCGGCAAACATCACCTTCTTATAGGCTTTACTTTTCATTACTTCCCTGCCAAGAGCTGCGATCAATGCGCCGGCTGTAACTTTATCACGCTTTTCGCTGTATATTGCCCCTACATAAAGCATCTCCGCAGAAAGCTCCGATGTCAGGATATAAGCTGCGGCCTCACCGGCATCCATACTGACAAAACTCAGCTCCTTAAGCCACCTGCCCGGAAGCGCAGCGGGAGAAAGCCCCGGCGGAAAATGTCCGTCCCAGCCGCGCATAAAAGCCTCATATTCCTTTTTATCCAGCAGGTCAACTCTTTTGACAGAAGCGGACAGAGCATCCGCTTCTCTTCGAAAAATATGATGCCTGCCGATATCGTGTATGGGAATCTCGTAGACTGTATTGCCATCATCTATCCTGGTAAACCACATGGGCAGAACTTTTTCCAGCTTGTGGTCTTCAGGATAAACCGTTTGGAAAGCTATGCCATCCGGATCACCAAACGACTTCGCCTGCCCGATGGTATCCGTGACCACCCGGCCGATGGTCTTCATATCACGGTATTTATCATCCAGATACATTTTTTTGATGATAAGCACCTTTCCGTTGTCTTCATCCGGTTTATTGCAATACCCGAAGATCATAACGCCGCAGCGTATCCCGGAAACCGTATCTATTCCTATGGCCCCGGTCTCTCCCTCCATTATCTCCGGTATCTCATCCGCGGGGATATAGCCCAGGTACGGTTTCATGGTATCTTCAGATAACTTCCTTACCTGCATTAAGGAATGATTCATAACTTAAATCGCCCTTCTATTCTTTGGCAGGATCTTTATACGCTTCTGTGTCTTCTGTGCCGCATTTTGTAATTATACATCTTTTCATCCGCCTCACTTAAGGCCAGATCCAGTTTTACCTCCCTGTAATCGGGAAATACCAGACAGCCTATACTTGCGGACAGATTATAAGGCTTATTCATAGCCTCCGATTTCCTTGCAACAGCGTCGGCAAACTCGCGGGACCTTAAGGCTTCGTCCTCTTTATTGTACCTGCCTATTCCTATCAGGAAGAATTCATCACCACCGCTTCTGACGTTCATCTCGTTTGAACGCGTAAGCTTGGACAATACCGAACACAGGCCTTTAATACCTTCATCGCCCTCACCGTGTCCATAGGTATCATTGATATATTTGAGTCCGTCCATATCCAGAACGCCCACAAAAAGGGCATCGCCTTCTTTGGCCGTCGAAAGCATTTCTTTATATCTTTCATACATGCCCCTGCGGTTTAAAGCGCCGGTAAGCTGATCGCGGATCGAAAGGGTCTTAAGCCGCTCTTCGGTCCTTATCAGTTCCAGGGCATTATTGATGTAGCGCAGCCAGTTGCGGTAAACGATATTTATAGCCGGCCTGGTGGAATGCGATCTCTGCAGCACTGCATATCCCAGCAGCACGCCGTTAAAATGCACCGGCGAAAAATAGAAAACAGACGCCTTGTCACGTTTCTTATAAAGGATAGGGTGCATCAGGGACGTTTCAAACGCTACGGACTTTTCTTCTCCGTAGAATTCTTCTTCACCTACAGAAGAAGCAGCCACAAAAGTACGTACTTTCTCCGGATATCCTTCATATACTTCATCGGCCATATCAAGCCAGTTTTCCTTAAGACAGAGGTAGAAGTTCTGATACGGCCGCAGCAATCCGGTATAAGAAGATATGAACTTAAAACACTCCGCAGCGGAACCGGATGCCGTAAAGTCCTCCTGGGCATAGCTCTCCATCAATGCGCCTATATTGACATGATCGATGACATCCTCATCGGCATGATTGTAAGAGCTGATATAAAGTGAATCCCTGAACAGCCTCATGGCATAGGTGGGATCCGTTTCGCAGCCGCAGCTTCCTCCGGGATGGAACTGCCTGGAACTGTCGTTTTCCATGGGCAGTATCTCCGCGCCGGGTTCCATAATGCTCCTTAAGTAATCCACGGCTTCCAGACCTATGGTCTCTTCACCCGTATCATAAGAACTGATGGTGATCGGATTGATCGCTCCTTCATCCGAAGCGTCAATGCCGACAACCGCTATATCCTCGGGAACGCGTATGCTGCTCTTCAGCAGACGGTCCACCAGACCGATGGCCATGCAGTCGCTTGCGCAGATCACGGCATCCGGCTGTTCTATCTCACCGTTCATGATCTTTCTGGCCAGAGTGTCACCGCCGAAATACCAGAAGTCGCCGTAATGGATATGTTCCGGCAGCACGCTCAAACCGTGTTTTTCTATTTCATCAAGGAAGATCTTAAGACGGTCAACGGCAACCTCATTATCTGCCGGCCCCGTCAGGATACATATCTTTTTTCTGCCGTGCTTTTCGATAACATGACGGCACATCTCCCTTAATATGTCTTCATTGTCTTTTTTGATCAGCTTCATGCCCTTAAGAGGCATTTCCAGCGAACATTTGGGCAGATCGGGATATGCCTGGAGCCGCTCTTCAAGCCTTTTAAGGGATTGGTTATCTTTATCGCCGGTCATGGAACCATGATCGATTATGACGCCATCGAATTTATCCAGATTCGCCAGTTCATAAATATTTGATTCGCCCCTCATATAATCGATATGCGGGAAAGAAAGGTGGGTACTCGACGCAAATACACAGATGTCATAATCATAAGCCTCACAGCGTGATAATATGCCATCCAGTATCCTTCGAACATGAACCATTTCGGGAAAAGCCACAAAAAGCGCTATTCTTTTTCGATCGCTCACGGAGTCTCCTTTCCATATAAAACATATCTATATAAATAAACCAGCCGATAGCTATTTTATCAAAAATTACCGTATTTTACAATTAAACCTGACAATTTATCCTGTCAGGCCGCTTATCAGTCCTGTCCGAACAGCGGCACTATCCTGCGGCCAAGACCATTGTCCCGTATCCCGCTGTATACCGCATTGACCAGGCTTCTGGAGAGCTGACTGCTTCCGGCATTGCAGCGCTGAAGGGCCAGCAGTATCCCCAGGCTGTTATCCGGATCTATCAGAAAATACGGTCCGGTCCAGCCGTCCCAGCCGAATGCGCCTATGGGCGCAAAGCATCCGGCCTCATTTCTGTCTTCCAGGCAGCGCAGGAGATTACCGTATCCGTATCCGCGCAGCGAATCCCAGTTTGCATACTCACGCTGTTTATCCGTAAGACCGTTGCTGCGCATGAAATCTATCATATGTTTATTTACAATCCCTGCCCTGCAGGATGAAAGCTCGGCTGCCAGCTTAGCCAGATCCTCTGCCGTCGAAAACAGCCCCGCTCCTCCGGACTGGAAAGCAGGCTTCTCTTCAAAATCGTAAATGCACAGATTCACGTAATCCGGGCTCTTGGGATCCTCTCCCGCATTTTCATATAATACAGATAATCTGTCCCTTTTTTCCGCAGGCACATAAAAATCCGTATCCTCCATTCCCAGCGGCGCGGTGATCTCTTTCTTAAAGAATTCCGCCAGTTCCATATCAGCCGCTTTCTCTATCACAGCTCCCAGAATATCTGCGGATGATCCGTACATCCACTCATCGCCCGGCGCAAACATAAGAGGACACTTTCCGGCTTCCCTTGCAAATTCCTCCGTGCTCATGCACTTTCCGTCACGTATGCTCTGATCGAGGCGCCCCCACAGATCGTTTGTCGCCTCTATGCCCTCGTGCTTATCGCCGGGATACGCCAGGCCCGAAGTCATATTCAGCAGATCCCTTATCGTGACCTGCCTGCAGCCTATCCTCTTCCAGTTCCTTATATAGTACGGCTCCGCATACTCCGGGAAGAAACGCGATACTTCCCAGAAGGTATCGAGCCTTCCCCTGCTTATAAGTATGGCCGCAGCCAGCGAAGTAAAGACCTTGGTACATGAATAGATGCGCAGGATGGTGTCATTCTTAAAACTGATCTTATTCTTTACATCCGCATATCCCGCGCTCTGTTCCAGCAGCTTTTCGCCGTCCTTATACACAATAAACGTCCCGCCGTTTTCTTCGCCGTTTGCAACGGCCCGCTCCATGATATCCCTTATATTATCCTTCAGATCTTTCATACCTTCCTCCTTTTGTAAGATACTGATAATTCCCCGGCACCATAATTACAAAACAAAGAAAGCTTGTCAAGGGGATGCTGCGGCGGGACAAAAACAGAGCGGAGACCCTGCCCCGCCCTGTCTTTGACTTATATCTGTCGTTTACCGCCGTCTGTGGATGAAAGGAGTGAACACTCTTTGTCGAAAGTCCGGCGGGTTATGCAAATTTACCTGCTTGAATTTTTCTTGGTCGCGATTATATCGAATACTACTGCGCCAAGAAGCACTGCGCCCTTTACTATCTTCTGCCAGTCGGCATCGACGTTCATAAGCTGCATGCCCAGGTTGATAACACCTATCAGCGTAGCGCCCACAACCATTCCGAATACCGAACCCGAACCGCCGTATGCCGATACACCGCCGACAACGCAGGCTGCGATCGCATCCATTTCGTAGTTCGTTCCGGCCTGCGCATTTGCTGCCTGGAAACGGGCGATAACGATATAGGAAGTGATAACTGTCAGCACTGCCATGTTGAGGTAAGCAAAGAACATGATCTTCTTTGTATCAACACCGGAAAGTCTGGTTGCTTCCTTATTACCGCCTATGGTATAGAAGTATCTGCCCAGTGTGGTCTTCGATGTGATGAAGCTGTATATCAGCACTATCGCCACCACCCATACCAGCACTGTAGGGATACCGCCTGCCATTGCAAGCTTGTACGCAAAGAGCATTATAACCGCTACCGAAAGGACTGACTTGACGATAACCGATACCAGCGAATCCGCTTCGTATCCTTTCTTAACCTTGTTTGCCCTGGTGATGAAATTAACCGCCACCACTATCACTGCTGCAATGATACCCACTGCCATGCAGACTATATTAAGCTGGTTTATCTTTGTCTCAAAGATCTTGCCGGAGAATATCGCCAGGAAGGTCTGGGGGAAGGGAGCGATACTGCCCGTTTTACTGTTTGCGGAAAGCAGCGCGGTTCCCCATCCGCGGAATGCCAGATAACCTGCCAGTGTTGCGATCCAGGGCGGAATGTCCACATACGCCACCAGGAATCCAAGAAGGCAGCCGTATGCAACACCTATCAAAAGCATTATAAAGATCGATGTTCCTGCAGGCAGTTCCTTGACAACCATCAGGATACCGCCGACAGCTCCCATAAGGCAGACAAAGGATCCACAGGAGAGATCGATATTACCGCCGGTGAGCATACACATCAGCATACCTGTCGCCAGTATAAATACATAAGCATTCTGTGTGATCAGGGCATTGAAGTTCAGAGGTGAGAACATCTTGCCTTCCGTCATCACTGTGAAAAAGATATATACCAGGACGAGGACGATCAGCATTGCATGTTTTTTTAATACTTCCAAAAATTTAGCCATGACTCTCTCTCCTTACTTTTTCTTCTTATTTGACAGCACATCGAATATGATAGCTACCAGCACAACTATACCTTTTACAACTTTCTGGTAATTGGCCGATATACCCATGATACTCATGCCCTGGTTGATCACGCCCATCAGCACGGCGCCCATGATGACACCGAAGATGCCGCCTTCACCGCCGGATGCGGAAGCACCGCCTATGAAGCAGGCTGCGATCGCATCCATTTCGTAACCCTGTCCGAAAGTAGGCTGCGCGCCCGAAGCTCTTGCTATGGTAAGTATGCCGCCAAGTCCTGCCATCAGACCCATATTGATGTATGCGAAGAAATAAACTTTACGCGAATCTATACCGGAAAGTCTGGTTGCTTTTTCATTACCGCCTACCGCGTACAGATAACGTCCGATCCTTGTCTTTGAAGTGATATATCCGTATGCGCACAATACAACCGCTATCCATACAAGACCTGCAGGGATACCCTTATAATTAGCCAGCTTGTAGAAGATCCAAAGTACGGATGCGCCTACAGCAGCCATCTTGATGATATCCTGGAAAAGAGGCACCGATTCATAACCTTTAGCTTTTGCATCGATCCTTCCCTTTATCACGAAGAATATGAATACTGCCACTATGATAACGCCTGCAAGCATACAGGTGAGGTTGAGAGGAATGCTGTCCGAATGAAGGAAATCCGGAATGTAGCAGTCAGCGCCTCCACCGAAAACATTAAGGAAGGTAGTGTTATCAATACCTATCGTAAGACCCTGCATGACCACATTTGCCAGACCGCGGAAAGCATACATGCCGGCAAGTGTTGCTATGAAGGGAGGTACCTTTACATAGGATATCCAGAAGCCCTGCCATGCACCCACCAGAAGTCCGCCTATCAGCATTATCGCTACGGCTATCCACACGTTGATGTCCTTGTCCATGATAACCGCGCCGATGCCGCCGACAAAACATACAACGGAACCTACCGCCAGATCGATGTTTCCTCCGGTAAGTATGCAGAGCAGCATGCCCGCTGCCAGCACGAATACGTATGCGTTCTGGGATATAAGGTTATTGATGTTCTGCGGAAGAAGTATCTTTCCTTCAGTCGTAACATAGAAGAAAATGGCAACTGCTATAAGAGCAAAGACCATCGTATATTTTTTTAATATATCCTGAATTTTTATGCTCATACTTATCAGCCCCTCCCCGACTGCAGGATGCATGCCATGATGTTCTCCTGCGTTGCTTCTTCTGCTTTCATCTCGCCTACAAACTTACCTTCGTTCATGATATAGATACGATCGCTCATACCTATTACCTCGGGAAGCTCCGACGATATCATGACAACCGATTTTCCGGATTTTACCAGATCGTTGATTATGCAGTAGATCTCGTACTTGGCGCCGACGTCGATACCTCTTGTGGGCTCGTCCAGTATCAGTATTTCCGGATCCGTGAACATCCATTTTGCAAGCAGCACCTTCTGCTGGTTACCACCGGAAAGATTGCCTACATTCTGCTCCACAGAAGGAGTCTTTGTTTTGAGCTTATCCTTGTACTCAACCGCAACCTGATATTCTTTATCGACATCTATGATGCCTTTATTGCTGACGCCGGCCATATTCGCCAGTGAAGTATTTACGCGTATGGGATTTGAAAGGACCAGACCGTTTCCTTTTCTGTCCTCTGTTACATATGCAATCCCCGCATTGATCGCTTCTCTCGGATTCTTAAGCGTAACTTCTTCTCCGTTTAACTTAAGCGTACCCGTGATGTCGGATCCGTAGGAACGTCCGAAGATGCTCATCGCCAGCTCTGTCCTGCCTGCTCCCATCAGTCCGTAGATACCGACCACTTCACCCTTATGGACAGTCATATTCACATCATCCACCACTTTACGCTCGGTATATAACGGATGATGCACTGTCCAGTTCTGCACTTCCATATTTACATCGCCGACATTTTCGACTATATCGCCGTAAGGATCTTTTCTCTTCGGGAAACGGTCGGTGATCTCGCGGCCTACCATTCCGCGGATGATCCGGTCTTCATTGATCTCCGTGGTATGGCAGTCCATGGTCTCGACAGTGGAACCGTCACGCACAACCGTTATCTTATCCGCAACATAAACGACCTCATTAAGCTTATGCGTAATGATGATCATCGTCATTCCCTGCTTCTTAAATTCAAGCATCAGATCCAGCAGCGCCCTGGAATCGGTCTCGTTCAGCGATGATGTAGGCTCGTCGAGGATAAGCAGTTTTGCATTCTTTGCCAGAGCTTTTGCTATCTCAACAAGCTGCTGTTTACCTGTTCCTATATCTTTGATCAACACGCGTGAGGACTCTGAAAGGCCTACCATCTTAAGGTATTTGTCCGCCTCACTGTATGTTTCGTTCCAATTGATAGCGCCCTTTCTGCCCCGCTCATTGCCAAGGAACATATTCTCTCCTATCGACATCTGCGGCACCAGAGCTAATTCCTGATGTATAATAACGATCCCTTTTTTCTCGGAATCGGTTATCTTCTGAAACTGGCATATCTCACCGTTATAAACTATATCCCCTTCATAGCTTCCATAGGGATATATCCCGCTAAGCACATTCATCAATGTGGATTTACCGGCGCCATTCTCACCGACCAGTGCATGGATCTCACCTTCTTCGACCTGAAGATTTACATTATCCAGTGCCTTAACCCCGGGGAAGGTTTTGGTAATATTTTTCATTTCGAGTAATATCCTGCCCAAAAATATCCCTCCAATCTGTCCCGGAAAACCATACTCCGGGCTGCCCAAAAAACTGATATTCTCTCCCGATATAAGCAGGCGGGTTTTGCCCCGCCTGCCATATTATCAAATACTGCTTTTTCTTACTTTAACTGATCTTCGGTATAGTATCCGGAATCGATCAGGATGGTCTTGTAGTTGTCTGCATCTGCAAATACAGGCTCGCAAAGGAATGAAGGAACGGTTATCAC
>CADAHD010000063.1 GCA_902787595.1 uncultured Lachnospiraceae bacterium | reverse complement strand
ATATTTTTTAAAGCATTATGCCGACAATAAAATAGATTGTGACATACTCATCGTAGATGAAGTCTCGATGGTTGATGCGGCTAACTTTGCCAAACTCTGTGATGCTATCCGTGACGATACTAAGGTCATCATGCTTGGCGATAAGGATCAGCTGGCATCAGTTGAGGCTGGTTCTGTTCTGAACGATCTGTGTAACGATTTATCTGATTCATCACGAGTCCTTGATGGGGAAAAACTCTCTCTTATCTCTGCTTTAAGCGGTTACAGTGTTGATCAACTAAAAACTACTGATATTACGGATAATGCTGTACAGCTGAATTTCAGTTATCGTTTTGCAAAATTTGCAGGTATTGGTGCTATTGCAAAGGCAGTCAATGCGGCGACGATCGTTGACAATACAGACGGCATCGTCGGATCCGTTCACTACTTCTCACCGGAACAGGCGAGAGGCGGATACGTGGATGAGAAGTCCGATATCTATTCTCTGGGTATAACTTTGTTTGAAATGCTTACCGGCCGCGTGCCTTTTAACGGTGATACTACCGTAGCAGTGGCTATCAAACATATACAGGAGCCCATGCCGTCTCCCAGGGATTTTGTCCCGGAGATACCTGTAAGCCTTGAAAAGATCGTACTCAAGTGTACCCAGAAGAGCCCTGACAGACGTTATCAGTCTGCGCCTGAGCTTATCGAGGACCTTAAGAGATCACTTATATCTCCCGATGAGGATTTTGTTAAGCTTGATGAAAATGATGAAAGCGGAGCAACCAAAGATATATCGGCTCAGGAGATAAAGCGCATCAGACAGCAGGCAAGCAGAAGAGATTCTTTTGACGCGCAGATGATGGGCGGGCCGGCCGGAGCAGCTCAGGAGGGTAATCCTGATGATTATCAGGAAGGCGACGGCGGATATGAAGGAGAGTATCCCGAATATGAAGGTGAATATCCTGAGTATGAAGGAGAGTATCCCGAATATGAAGGCGAATATCCCGGGTACGAAGGAGAGTATCCCGAATATGAGGGTGAATATCCCGAAGATTATCAGGGAGAAGGGGAAGACCCTTATTCAAACGGACCTGTTCTTCAAGAGATAATAAGCGGCCGTAAGAAGAATAATGAACAGACTGCTAATAACCGCAGAAAAAAGAAAAAGAAAAGACCTGCAGAGGCAGAGAAAAATAACGGTAGAAACGCTCAGAATAACAACGGCAGAAGAGCGCCCGCACCCGATGTGCCCAGAAAGAAGCGGACCACGTCTGAGCATTCTTCTTCAAGAAAGCCCGACAGCAGGCGCAGAAAGAGATCCAGGGATGACCGCTATGAGGATGAGAATGATCCCAGGATGGAGATACTTACAACCATACTGATCATAATCGCTGCAGTAATACTGGCGATAATCTTCCTGTATATCGTTTGGCAGGCAATAGGATTCGGAAGGGAAAAGGATAATAATCCTACGGCTGCGCCTACAGCTGCGGCTGCTGAAGACGCCACGCCTACAATAGCGATGGGTAATACGGAAAAGGGAACGCTTCCGGTGCCTAATGTTGTCGGACTTTCACGTCCGGAAGCAAGAAAGATGCTTGAAGATGACAGCTTTGATGTTGAAGTTCAGAATCTTAATGATGATGAAGTAGAAAAAGGAAATGTTATCAAACAGGAACCCGAGGCCGGGAATTATGCTGCTATAGGCAGCAAAGTCACTATTTACATAAGCCTCGGGAAAGAACTCATCCAGGTTGCGATGCCCGATCTTAAGGGACATACCGAGGAGGAAGCTAAGCTTATTCTCGAAAACGCAGGACTCTCCGCTACAAAAGGAAATGATGAATACAGTGATACTTACGAAGAAGGTAAGGTATGCTATCAGAATTATTCTGCAGGCACCACCATCAGCACTGATTCAGAGATAGAATACAGGATAAGCAAGGGCCGCGAGAATGCGATGTACATGGTTGAAAATTATATCGTTGATGCGCCTGAAGGCTATGTCGGAGGTAATGCCACCATTTACCTTAAGGATGAGGCAGGCGGACAGATATGGGCTCAGACGATTGACTTTTTCCCTGTATCCATGCAGGTTACGGGTATAGCCAATATTCCACGGGGAGTGCTTACCATAGAGTTTACCGTTATGGAAGAACAGGAAGTGACCGATGAGGAGGGCAATACCTTTATGCAGCAGGTAGAAACCCGCAAGACCAGCCAGCCTAAGACCATCGAATTTAAGAAGGTAGCGCAGAATTAAGGATGGAGGGCAGGATACTCAAAGGCATAGGCGGTTTTTACTATGTGCTTGCAGAAGACGGCAGGGTATATGAATGCCGCGCAAGAGGGATTTTTCGCAAAGACGGAGATAAGCCCTTAGTCGGGGATATTGTAGGCATAAGCGTTATTGACGATGCCGCATCTATCGGCAGTGTTGAGTGTATATCTGAGCGTAAAAACAGACTGATCCGTCCCGAAGCAGCAAATGTGGATCAGGTGCTTTTAGTATTTGCTTTTGATAAACCCAAGCCCAATCCGGTTTTATTAGACCGCTTTCTGATAAGTTTACGACAGAACGGAGTACCGTGCGTTTTGCTTTTTAATAAAAGAGATCTCACGGATGAGCAGGAAGCGCGCTTTTTAATGGAAAGTTACAGATATGCCGTTTCGGATGTGAGAGCGGTATGCGCTTTGGAAGATGATTTCAAAGATACTTTAAAAGAGATCTTATGCGGAAGGATAAGCCTTTTAGCCGGTCCTTCCGGTGTGGGAAAATCCACGATATTAAATGCATTATGCCCGGGAGCTGCTGCTCAGACCGGAGAGATAAGCAGGAAGCTTAAAAGAGGGAAGCATACCACCAGGCATTCAGAGCTCTTTGCCATTGAAGGCGGCGGATATCTTATGGATACCCCCGGCTTTACGGCGCTTGAGCTGTATGATATAGATGCCGAAGATGTCAGGTATGAATATCCGGAATTTGAGGCGTATACGCCCAAGTGCAGGTTCGCGGACTGCATGCATATAAAAGAGCCCGACTGTGAAGTGAGAAGGGCGGCTTCGGAGGATATCATACCCAGACTGCGTTACGAAAACTACTGCGCTATTTATGCAGAGCAGAAAGAGAAAAAAAGGTACTAGAATATGAACAGAAAAAATATACTTGCGCCTTCAATACTTGCAGCCGACCTAATGAATCTTTCGGATGAGATAAAGAGGATAGAAGCCGGAGGAGCCGAATATGTTCATTTTGATGTGATGGATGGAAGTTTTGTACCGGCTATCTCGTTTGGCATGCCTCTTATGCAGCTTTTAAGAAAGGCAACGCAGCTGAAGATCGATGCGCATCTGATGATAGTAAAGCCTGACCGCTACATCGAAGAATTTGCGGAACTGGGAGCGGATATAATCACCGTGCATTATGAGGCTTGCGACGATCCGGTTTCGGTGATAAAGATGATCCATAAGTGCGGGAAGAAAGCAGGCATTGCATTAAAGCCGGCTACTGCAGTAAGCGAGATCAGAACACTGCTTCCCGAACTGGATATGGTGCTGCCCATGACGGTTGAACCCGGCTTTGGCGGACAGCATGTGCTTACGGAATGTCTTAAAAAGGTAAGACAGTTAAAAGATATGATCGACGAAAAAGGCCTTGCCTGCGACGTGGAAGTAGACGGCGGCATAACAAGGGAAAATATTCTGTCGATAATGGATTACGGCGCAAATGTTATCGTTGCCGGCTCTGCGGTATTCCGCGGAAATGCGCTGGAAAACTCAAGAGAGCTTATTGACCTGATGAATAAATGACTGAGCCGGTATGTCAATGACCGCGCTTTGTATCCTTTTTAGGAAAGATATATGGCATATGATGGTTTCGCCGTAGCGGCGATAGTTAAGGAATTAAATGAAAAGCTTACCGGCGGCAGGATAGCAAAGATAGCCCAGCCGGAAAAAGATGCTCTGATATTAACGATCAAAACAGCAGGCGGACAATTAAGACTTCTGATGTCTGCGGATGCTTCATTACCCCTGGTATATCTGTGCAGCGATAACAAGCCCAGTCCCATGACTGCGCCTGCTTTTTGCATGCTTTTAAGAAAGTATCTGGCAAATGCCAGGATCATTTCCGTTAAGCAGCCGGGACTGGAACGCATAATACGAATAGAGCTCGAGCATTATGATGAGATGGGAGATCTTAAAAAGAAGACCCTTGTCTGTGAGATAATGGGAAAACATTCCAATATCATACTGCTTGATGAGAATGAAAGGATAGTTGATGCGATAAAACGCGTATCTGCCATGGTCAGCTCCGTGCGTGAAGTGCTTCCGGGAAAAGATTACTTTGTGGCCGGCGGCGGAGAAAAGGCAGATCCGCTGATGGCGAAAGAAGAAGATTTTCTGGCGGGCGCAAAGGGCGGCAGGGACGTTGCGGGCTGTCTTATGGATGTATATATGGGGATATCGCCCATGATGGCCGCAGAGATCGTTAGACAATCAGGCATAGAAGAAAGAATGGACGCTGCCGCGTTAAAGATCGCTACGCAGGATCGCAAAGCTTTATATGATGTATTTGCGCTGATGATGGATAAGGTCAGAAAGGGTGAATTTTCGCCCTGCATATATTATGACAAAGATGAAGTTGCGGAGTTTTCGGCGATAAATACCGGGGCATATCCGGATTATAAGGAATATGACAGCATGTCTGCCCTTCTGGAAGATTATTATTCGCAGCGTGAAGAAATGGTGCGCATCCGCCAGAGATCTGCCGATCTGCGGCGCATAGTCGTGAGCGCGATAGAGCGCGCCGCAAAGAAATTAAAGCTGCAGGAAAAGCAGCTTGCGGATACCGAAAAGCGTGAAAAGCTTAAGCTCTGCGGAGAACTGATCACAGCCTATGCATATCAGATAGAAAAGGGCGCAGCCGAATACGAAGCGTTTAATTATCATGATAACAGCATGATGAAGATAAGCCTGGATCCGGAGCTTTCCGCAATGGAAAATGCCGGCAGGTATTACGAAAAATATCAGAAACAGAAGCGTACTTACGAAGCGCTGAGTGAGCTGATCAAATCGACGGAATCAGAGCTTGAGCATCTGCGCAGTGTGCAGCTTTCGCTTGATATAGCGCGCAGGGAGGCAGATCTGGCCGAGATTAGGCGTGAGCTTAAGGATACAGGGGTAATAAAGAAAAAGAGCAACGAGAAAAAAGAAAAGACAGTCAGCAGGCCCATGCATTATGTGACCGAAGACGGCTTTCATATCTATGTGGGCAGGAATAATTATCAGAATGATGAGCTCACATTTAAATTTGCTGATAACGGCGACTGGTGGTTTCATGCAAAGAAGACGCCGGGCAGCCATGTGATAGTCAAAACAGAAGGCAGAGAGCTGCCTGATAAGGTATACGAACAGGCGGCGGCACTGGCAGCTTTTTATTCTACTGCGGCAGAACAGGAAAAGGCCGAAGTGGATTATCTGAAGCGCAAGGATGTTAAGAAGCCTTCGGGCTCAGCTCCGGGGTTTGTGGTATATTATACCAATTATTCAATGGCGGTTAAGCCGGGGATCGTTGATCTGACGGAAGTGTTATAAAATCTTTTTACAGGAGGAAGTATAAATGAAGAACAAAACAAATGCCATATCCGAGAAACAGCTGGCAGAAATGAGTAAGGATTTTAATTCTGACCGCGCCAATCTGATCGCGGCATCGGCTGCCGTAAAGAGCGGGATAATGGAAGCTTCTACGGATTATTCAAAGGCTGCGGAATTTCCTTTTACCTTCAATATTGATCTGAAGCAGGGAAAGATCACAGACCAGAAGGCCAGCGGAAGATGCTGGATATTTTCGGCATTGAATACCTTCCGCTATGAGATAATAAAAAAGTACAAGCTTGACAGTTTTGAGCTTTCACAGAATTATCTTTTCTTTTATGACAAGCTTGAGAAGGCAAATTATTATCTGGAGAGTGTTATAAAGACAGCAGATGAAGCGCTTGACAGCCGTTTGTTCCGCTTTATAAACAATGATCCTCTGTGCGACGGAGGTCAGTGGGATATGCTTTCGAATCTTGTTGAGAAATACGGCGTCGTTCCGAAATATGCATTCCCTGATGCAAGGGGAGCTGAAGCGTCACGCTGGTTTGATATGTATCTTACTTCCAAACTACGCGAAGACGCATATGTACTGCGTGAAAGCGTTAAGGACGGTGAAAAAGGAGATAAGCTGCAGAAGAAAAAGGCTGATATGATGAATGAGTTCTACCGCATGCTCTGCATATCTCTTGGAGAACCGCCTAAAAAGTTTGATCTTATCATGAAGAGCAAGGATGACAAGCTTACGCAGGAGTTTGGCATCACGCCTGTGGAATTTTTCAAAAAGTATGTCGGTATAAAGCTTAAGGATCAGGTATCCATAATCCATGCACCGACTAAAGATAAACCTTACGGAAAAATGTATACCGTAAAGTTTTTGGGGAATGTGATCGAAGGCAGCCCTGTCAGGTATTTGAATCTGCCCATCGAAAAAATAAAGAAGGCTGTGATCAAACAGCTTAAGGACGGACATCCCGTATGGTTCGGCTCAGACTGCAGAAAATACGGACTCAGAAAAGAGGGAGTCTTTGACAGGGAGAGCGCTTCTGTAGAGCGTCTGTTTAACGTACATTTTGATTTTGACAAGTCTAAGGCTTTAGATTACGGCGACAGCGCGATGAACCATGCAATGGTGATACTGGGCGTGAACCTTGACAGCAAGGGCAAGCCTGACCGCTGGCGCATAGAGAACAGCTGGGGCAAAGATTCCGGACATGATGGCTATTATGTGGCCAGCGATGAGTGGTTTGATGATTATGTTTATCAGGTTGTTGTCAATAAGAAGTATCTGGATGAGGCTACAAAGAAACTGCTTGATCAGAAGCTTAAGGAACTGGAGCCCTGGGATCCGTTCGGAACGCTGGCTGATTAAGCCGCAGAGGGAATCTGTATTTTTATACAGGAGAACCCCGCCTTTTAGTCTTGTATATGGGAGAAAGAAAAAATGTCTGAAGAGCTGCTGCATCAGGATGCACTTGAAAAAATGAAGATAGAACGCCTTGAACGGAAAGAAGTGATCAAGGGTTCCATACTTACATATTGCCAGGATACTGTCCGCATACCTAACGGTAATATACGGGTATGGGATTATATATATCATCAGGGCGCAGCAGCTGTTCTTCCTGTAGACGATGCCGGACGGCTCATTCTGGTCCGTCAATACCGTAATGCTTTTGACCGTTTTATGCTCGAGATACCGGCAGGTGGACTTGAGGGACCGGACGAACCCACTAAGGAAGCAGCGATAAGAGAGCTTGAAGAAGAAACCGGATATACTGCCGGTGATGTAAGTTTTCTTATGGCTTTTTACCCTACGGTGGCTTACAGCGGGGAAAAGATAGATATATATCTGGCTAAGGGGCTTAAGCAGAAAGAACGTCATCTGGACGCTGATGAGTTTATAAATGTTGAAGCCTGGGAGCTTTCCGAGCTGATGGATATGATATTTAAGGGCCGACTTAACGATGGAAAGACAGTTGCCGCCATCTCTGCATATGCCTTTTTGACCAATAAAGTCAACAAATAATTTTCTTCCTGTCAAGATGTGGTGGACATAAAAATATATTCTGCGATATTTTGTGTTAACCATAAAAAGCTTGATCTCTATGAAAAAAAACACTTGATTTTCTGTTTGCTTTTCCAAAAATCCCAAATTATAATCACTTGTGAAAGCCGCAAAAGAGCTTATGTAAATAGTTTTATGTTGCTGATTTATGTAACGCTTTTAATGGGAGGCGGCAAAAAATAAAATTATGAAGAGGGATTGCAGAGATGGTAAATGCCGGTGAAGTCAGCATGATGGAGAAGGAGCTTGATGAATTTATTAGTTATCTGAAAGATGTAAAAAAGACGTCGCATAACACTGAATTATCATACAAAAGAGATATTGCGAAGCTTGAAAAATATCTTCAGCAGATGGGACTTGATGAGATCAAACAGGTAAGCGCAACCACATTACAGAATTATATCCTGGGAATGGAAAGGAGCGGTTCTGCAGCAGCGACTGTATCAAGAAATATTGCTTCGATCAAAGCTTTCTTCCATTTCCTTTTCCGCAAAGGTTATGTAACTGAGGATATAGCTGAAGATCTTAAGGCACCTAAGATAGAGAAAAAGCTGCCTGAGATATTGACAACGGATGAGGTTAACCGCCTGCTGGATCAGCCCAGAGGAAGCGCACCCAAGGATATGCGTGACCGCGCAATGCTGGAGCTGCTTTACGCAACCGGCATCAGAGTATCCGAACTCAT
Organism: uncultured Lachnospiraceae bacterium; assembly: GCA_902787595.1. The sequence continues at coordinate 1,440 of CADAHD010000063.1, read as the reverse complement.
CAATCTTAATGTTTCGGATGTTAACCTTCAGGTAGGTTATATTATATGCAGGGATGCAAAGAAGGAGCGCGTGGTTCCCTTTGGCGCACCTGCAAAGAGAGCTCTCAGCGATTATATGAAAAACGCCAGAGATCTTATGCTGGAAGACCAGAGCTCGGATGTCCTCTTTACAAATTGTTCGGGACAGCCCATGAGCCGTCAGGGCTTCTGGAAACTGGTTAAGTATTACGCCAGAAAGGCAGGTATCACTGCTGATATTACACCTCATACACTGCGTCATTCCTTTGCGGCGCATCTGGTTGAGAACGGAGCGGACCTTCGCAGCGTACAGGAAATGCTGGGACATTCGGATATTTCCACTACGCAGATATATGCAAATATGTCGCAGAATAAGCTTCGTGAAGTTTATGTAAAGAATTTCCCCAGGGGATAACCCCGTTTTTGTTAATCATTATTCTCCTCTATTTAAGGAAAACCCCGGCTTAACGGCCGGGGTTTTTCGTTGTTGTATTTTTTTGATCTATGCTATAGGGGATTCTTTTTTATACCAGATCCGCGATATCATATATCAGCTGTTCTGAATCGGCCCAACCCAGGCAGGGATCGGTGATCGACTTTCCGTATATGCCTTCGTCGATCTTCTGGCAGCCTTCTTTGATATAGCTTTCGACCATAACGCCTTTGACAAGACTGCGTATATCCGGATTAACGCGGCGTGAGTGAAGCACTTCCTTTATGATACGGGGCTGCTCCGCAAAACGCTTTCCGGAATTATTGTGATTTGCGTCTATTATGCATGCGGGGTTTACGACATTGCGTTCCTGATACAGTTCCATCAGAAGAGCAAGGTCTTCATAATGGTAATTGGAAATATTGGAACCGTTCTTGTTTACCGCGCCACGCAGAATGGCATGAGCATAGGGATTGCCGTCGGTTTCCACCTCGTTTCCCCTGAATATGAAACTGTGGGGCTGCTGGGCAGCGTATATAGAGTTTAACATTACGGAAAGATGACCGCTGGTAGGATTTTTCATGCCGGTGGCCACGTCGAAACCGCTGCTGGTCAGACGATGCTGCTGGTCTTCAACGGATCTGGCGCCTATGGCAACATAGGAGAGTATATCTGAGATGTAAGGCCAGTTTTCGGGATAGAGCATCTCATCCGCGGCAGTCAGATGTGATTCTTTCATAACACGCAGATGCATCTGGCGCATCGCTATGAGCCCGTGAAGGAAGTCTTCGCCCTGTCTGGGATCGGGCTGCGAAACAATGCCCTTATAACCGTCACCGTTGGTACGGGGCTTGTTTGTATAGACGCGGGGAACGATCACCAGCTTGTCGCTGACCTTGTTGTATATACGTGCTAAGCGGTTTGTGTAATCAACAACGGCTTCTTCGTTGTCGTCAGAACAGGGGCCGATTATCAAAAGAAATTTATCA
>CADAHD010000062.1 GCA_902787595.1 uncultured Lachnospiraceae bacterium | reverse complement strand
ATTTAACAGGAATAATACTTATATTCAGAGCGAAGGCATCAACCGGGATTTTGGCATTTATGAATCTCCGGATCAGCTCCTTGCAGAACATCATCAGGAGATGGGCGCGATACAAAAGACCGCCTTCCGCTGTCTGGGACGCCACCTGATGAACCTGAATGTAAGGAAGCTTAGGGGATAGAGAAAACCACGGGAATACAATGAACAAAAAGACCATGGGGGCTCGAACTGTCGATGGCATTTATTGTATATAAAAGACGGAAATGATATAATGCACGCGTTATTACTGTAGATAAAACGAGGTGGCAACGTGGTTAGAACTAAACTTAGGGTCTGTTTGATGACCATATTGGGATTTATGCTGCTTGCGTGCGGCTGTACATCTACGCAGCAGCCGCTGCCTGTATATGAGGAACAGGCAGAAACAGAGTCGGAAAACGATATTGAACCCGCAGATGAAACTGTAAGTGAGAATGCAGAGCCGGAGCCAACTGTAGAACCGGAGCCTGTTCCCACAACGGTACTCATACATGGAACCGAATACGACAGAAATATATCATATCTTGATCTGTCCGATTGCGCGCCTGAGGAGATCCCGGAGATAGCAGAGATCATCCGTGATATGCCGGCACTTGAAACAATCAGGCTTATGACAGATGAGGGTGGATCGCAGCTGGCGCTGGAGGATGTCGCATTGCTTACAGCAGCGGCACCCGATGCAGACTATATTTATAATTTTGATCTGTACGAAAAGACGATCTCTCTTTCCGACAATGAGGTAAAATATAAAGATATTGATATAGGTAATGAGGGAGAGGAAAGCATACGGCGGGCGCTGTCTGTCCTGAATAAGTGCGAGCGTTTTGTGCTTGATGAATGTGGCATCGATGATGAGATAATGGCCGGGATAAATGAAGACTATCCTGATATCAAAGTGGTCTGGAGGATCCATGTCGGAAATAAAACGGCGCTTACGGATGATCCTATCATACGCATGACACACGGTATAACCGATGACATGACCGGGCCATTAAAATACTGCAGGGATGTAGTGTATATGGATCTTGGGCATGACGAGGGGATAAGCGATATCTCTTTCGTGGCTAATATGCCCAAGCTTGAATGCCTGATACTTTCATCGGCAGGCGTGACAGATCTTTCGCCGCTTAAAAACTGCGGCGCGCTCACCTGGCTTGAGCTGGTAAATTGTGTAAAGCTTAAGGATATTTCGCCCATTGCCGGGATGGATTCGATCAAGTATCTTAACATCAGTGATTCGGGAGTGCGCGATATAAGCTCGATCATGGATATGCAGCTCGACAGGTTCAGCTGCATAGGCAACGGCATAAGCAATGAAGTTTCGGAAGAGTATATCGAAAAACATCCGGATTGCATGGTAGCATTTAAAGGAAATCCCTGGGGCTATGCATGGCGCTATGATGATTACGGATATCATTTCTTTTCATATTATGCCAGAATGCGCGAAGTGTTCAGATATGAGGAGAGGAGCCCCGGCGGCTATGTATTCCCGGAGGATGAAGAACCGGAAGAAGAACCGGCAGAAGCTGAGGATGAGAATTCTGAAGATACTTCCGATGAGACCAAGGATGATGGGGCGGAGGCTGCGGTAGGTGAAGTGCAGGAGAATGGAACTGCGGAAGAGGCAACCGGTGAAACTCAGGAGAATGCAGCTCCGTAAACAGCCTGTGGACAGGCAGATAAACATATAGTTTAAGCAGAAAGAACGCTTCCGGATGAGAGCCCGGGAGCGTTTTTTTGAAGCTTATCATATGAACTGCGTGACGAAATCAGCTTTTTGAAGTAAAATAGAAGTGTTTGTTACAATTTACGGTCTGAGGTCCGTAAATTGTGATAATTGTCTTGAGGAACAGTCCGAAGCTGCATTGGGTTTAAGCATGCGGCCTTCGGGGAAAATGAGTGGGGAAGCTTAGGTATGGACAGGCTTAAAAAAGCTATCGAGGAAAGGAAATCTCTGGAAGACAGGTTTTTTGCCGTGGTCGTCATGGTCGGCCTGGTGATCGTTACTGTTTCTGAGATCGTGACCTTTGTTGAAGGGATAGGCTATATAGCCAACATCGGCACAGCGATAGGCGGTGTAATGCTCCTTATCGTCGTTTTCGAGGCGTATGTTCGCAAAAAGATCGATACGGCAAGGGTTATGCTCTGTTATGCCTTTAACTGCGTTGTTATCCCCATAGCATTCTTTTCCTGCGGGGGAATAGATTCGGGCATGCCTATTTATATGATAGCCGGGATATTTACGATCATCCCCGTGCTTAAAGGGCGCCGCAGGCTGGTCTGTCTGCTCGTAAGCTTTGTGATGGATATACTCTGCATGGGCATATCCTATTATCTTATATATGTCGATACCGGTGCGGAAAAGCGCATAAACCTTCCTGTGCTTACACCCAAAGCGCGCTTTATCGACATAGTATGTTCGGTTATCCTTATCTCACTGTATATAATCATTACGTTTGCATTGGTCATGGATGCATATCAGAAGGAAAGGGCCAGCAGAGAAGAACTTGTTAAAAAGCTGGATGAGCTTTCCAAGAGAGATGAGCTTACGGGGCTTTATAACAGACGTGAGCTGTTCAGCTTTCTGGAAGGGATGACGGTCCTGGAAGGACATTACCTGTGCATGACGGACATAGATCATTTTAAAAATGTAAACGATACCTACGGGCATGTTTTCGGAGATATGGTGCTCAGGACTCTGGCGGGCATAATAAAAGGGGAGATACATTCGGATAAGGGTGAACTGGCTGCCAGATACGGCGGGGAAGAATTCCTTATAGTGGTTAAAGCAGGTACCAGGAAAGAAGCGGCAGAGAGGATAGACAGTATCAGAACGCAGTTTGTGAATACTGGGTGGGAGGAAGATCCCGCGCTGCATACTTCATTCAGCGGCGGTCTTGTGGATTGCGGAGATTTTAAGAATTACAAAGAGGCCATCAGTCAGGCTGATAAGCTGCTGTACAAAGCCAAAGAAGGCGGAAGGAACAGAGTGGAAAGCTGACAGGCTGAAACCCAAAGGTGAAGATTGTTTAAGGACTGCTGCCCGAAACTGCATCTGCGGGCAGTCAGATCGAGAGTATGCTGTTATACTGACGAAGAGCGGCTTCGCGGTTTTTATAATCCGGGAGCACTTTTGCCACATCGGCATAAAACTGACTGCTGTGATCCATATGCAGGGTATGTGTCAGCTCGTGAACTATAACATAGTCGATCTCGTAAAAAGAAAGGCAGATGAGCTGTCTGCTGTAGATTATTTCTTTTCTTGAACTGCAGGATCCCCATTTGCGTTTGGCGGAAGTTATCTTTACGCTGTTGCATTTAAGACCGGTCTTTGAACACCACAGGGCGGTCCGTTTTTTTAATATATCAAGAGCCACGCTTTTATACCAGTGCTCCAGCATAAGCATATTCTGCTTTATCTCGGTTTCACGGGGAATATCGTAGTTAAGCTTGAATTCGCGCACGCGCAGCCGCAGATCCGGTATCAGCACGCGTATGTCGTCGCGGGTTTTAAAATCTGCGGGATGCGGCAGGGCTTCGGGCAATCCGTTCATTCCCTCAAGTTTTATATAATTACGGTCGTGATAGCAGAGTCTGATCATCATCCCAAGGAAGGGGATGTGACTGTCCTCCTCCCAGGAAGGGTGGGGAGAAGCGGCCGAGCGCTTTTTGGCGTTTGCCTGCTTTTCGGCTATCCAGCTCTGTTTGGAGGTCACAAAAGCATCTATCTCCGTCAGAGACGCTTTTAAAGGGGCGCGTATGATAAGCCTGCCCTCGTCGTTTATCTCAAGCGCTATGCTGCGGCGCCTGCTTCTGATTATCTGGTCTTCGTGTATCATAACAGTGATTATAGCAGAAATTATGCATAGCGTTAAGAGTGCAATTGTGGTAGAATATCTGATGCGTGTTATTCTGTGACAGCGATAGTTCTGTCAGGATCCTTCGCTTGCGCTCAGTATGACAGGGCTGGCGGTCAACCCGGGGGCTTTGGCCCGAAGGAACTTCAGGAGGTTTTATAATGATCCGTAAGGATTTTAAATATATATTGGCAGCAGCGGGTGTGGCGGCGCTTCTTGCCGGCTGCGGTAAGAGCGGATCTTCACTGCTGGATGAGGGAATGGAGGCTGTAGCCAGGCAGGAATACCGCATAGCGCTGGATGATTTTTCGGGAGCGCTGCGGACTGATGCGGATAAAGAACAGGTTTACAGGGGCATGGGCCTGGCCTATATGGGCAGGGGAGAGTATGCCAGGGCTCTGGGAGCCTTTTCAAAGGCACTTGCGGAAGCGGGGATGTATCCCGGCGAGCTGGAGTTTGACATCAATTATTATATGGCCATCTGTTATTACAAACTGGGCGAATACGACGATGCCATAGCCTGCTATGATGCGATAACCGATCTGCGGAAAAAAGAGACAAGGGCATATTACCTGAGGGGCAATATGCGCCTGTATCTTGAGGATGTTGAGGGCGCAAAGGCCGACTTTGACAGCGCAACAGCCTTGAAGAAGAACGATTATTCGCTTTATCTTGATATCTATGACAGTCTGATGCAGCACGGTTACGATTCTGTGGCGGACGGTTATCTTCAGTATCTGATAAAAAGCGAAATGAAGGATGCAACGGATTATGAGAAGGGGCGCCTGTGCTTTTACAAGGGTGAATATACCCAGGCCTGCAACTATCTGGAACGCGCCAGGAGCGGGGAGCCGGATGCAAAGCTGATCAGCCTTCTTTGCGAATGCTATACGCAGATGGGGCAGTACGATTATGCCACGATAGCTTATTCGGGCTATGTGGAGGACAATAACGACGCCCAGATATGCGATAAGCTGGGCCTGTGCTATGTGGATCAGGGTGATTATGAAAAGGCGCTGGAGGCCTTCCAGAGAGGGAAGGAGATCAAGGAGAACAATACCTGCATGCAGGAGCTTAAACTTAACGAGATAGCCTGCTACGAATATATGGGCAATTATCAGAAGGCAGCCGAATTGCTGGCGGATTATATTGAGATCTATGGCAGCAATGAGGATCTTGAGCGGGAATATGCCTTTTTATCCACCCGCTAAATATGCTACAAAAATTTACATAAAAATTCTTTAATCTTCAACAAAAGGTCAACAAGATATGGTAGTTCGGGGCACAAGTCGACATAATATCTTGTGCTTTGCGGCTTGACTTTTTATCCGGGCTTTGATATTATAAGCGTGCACGGTCGGAATAAGACTTATGTAAACATAATTCTGAAGCATTCTATGTAAACGGATTTACAATACAAAGCTTGAAAATGTTGATTCATGATGCGAACTTGTTTTCAGCTACGCCTCAAAAGTGGTTTACATAACTTGGAAAGACCGGGAAACTATGAGGGATGATAAGTAAAGAGAGAGGGTAATGTAAGTTATGTTCAGTGTTATCAAAAGAGACGGGGAGAAGACGGATTTTATCTTAAGCAGGATCGGCGACGCAATGAGAAAAGCGTTTGAAGCTGAGGAGATGCAGTATAACAATGATATCATTGATATGCTCGCATTGCGCGTGACTGCAGATTTCCAGCCAAAGATCAAGAATGGCGAGATCCACGTTGAAGAGATCCAGGACAGTGTTGAAAAGGTTCTGGAGACAGCCGGCTATACTTCAGTGGCCAAGGCATACATACTCTACCGCAAGCAGCGCGAAAAGATGCGCACAATGAAATCCACAGTGCTCGATTACAAGGAAGTTGTAAACAGCTATGTTAAAGTTGAAGACTGGCGCGTTAAAGAGAATTCTACCGTTACCTATTCCGTAGGCGGACTTATTCTTTCCAACTCCGGCGCTGTAACAGCAAATTACTGGCTCTCTGAAATATATGATAATGAGATAGCAGAGGCGCACAGAAACGCCGATATACATATCCATGATCTTTCCATGCTTACAGGATACTGCGCAGGATGGTCGTTAAAGCAGCTCATCACAGAGGGACTTGGCGGTATAACCGGAAAGATCACATCTGCGCCTGCAGCTCACCTTTCGGTGCTGTGCAACCAGATGGTAAACTTCCTGGGTATCATGCAGAATGAATGGGCCGGAGCTCAGGCGTTCTCATCCTTTGATACATATCTGGCGCCTTTTGTTAAAGTAGATAATTTGAGCTACAGCGAAGTCAAAAAGTGCATAGAGACTTTTATCTACGGTGTAAATACGCCTTCACGCTGGGGAACACAGGCTCCTTTCTCCAATATAACGCTTGACTGGACAGTGCCTAACGACCTGGCTGAACTTCCCGCTATCGTAGGCGGCAAGGAGATGGACTTCAAGTATAAAGACTGCAAGAAGGAAATGGATATGGTAAACAAGGCCTTCATCGAAGTTATGATCGAAGGCGATGCCAACGGCAGAGGTTTCCAGTATCCCATCCCTACCTATTCCATCACCAGGGATTTTGACTGGTCGGATACAGAGAATAACCGTCTGCTCTTTGAGATGACCTCAAAGTACGGAACGCCTTATTTCTCAAATTATATCAATTCCGATATGGAACCCAGCGATGTGCGCAGCATGTGCTGCCGTCTGCGTCTGGATCTGAGAGAGCTCAGAAAGAAGACCGGCGGTTTCTTCGGATCGGGCGAGAGCACCGGCTCCGTGGGCGTGGTAACGATCAATATGCCCAGGATAGCATATCTCTCCGCAAACAAGGATGAGTTTTATAAGAGACTGAACCGCATGATGGATATAGCTGCAAGAAGCCTGAGAGTAAAGAGAGGCGTTATCACCAAGCTTATGGATGAGGGACTTTATCCTTACACCAAGCGTTATCTGGGCAGCTTTGAGAATCACTTCTCGACCATCGGACTTGTGGGAATGAACGAAGTGGGACTTAATGCAAACTGGCTGCGCGCAGATATGACCAGTCCCAAGACCCAGGCTTTCACAAAGGAAGTACTGAATCATATGCGTGAGCGCCTGGCTGATTATCAGGAAGAATACGGTGATCTCTATAATCTTGAGGCTACTCCCGCAGAGAGCACCTCATACCGTCTGGCAAAGCATGACAAGGCTAAGTGGCCTGCTATCAAGACCGCCGGTCATGAAGGAGATGTACCTTATTACACCAATTCTTCACATCTGCCCGTTGATTATACCGCAGATATATTTGATGCCCTGGATATCCAGGATGAGCTGCAGACGCTTTATACTTCAGGCACGGTATTCCATGCATTCCTGGGTGAGAAGCTTCCCGACTGGAAAGCTGCAGCCAAGCTGGTGCGCACGATAGCAGAGAATTACAAGCTGCCTTATTATACACTGTCACCTACCTATTCGATCTGCAAGGATCACGGTTATATAGCCGGCGAAGTTGAGGTCTGCCCTCACTGCGGCCGTAAGACTGAGGTGTATTCAAGGATCACCGGTTACTATCGTCCGGTTCAGAACTGGAACGACGGAAAGCTTCAGGAATATGAGAACCGTGTGGAATATGATATAGCAAATTCTTCGCTTAAGAGACCTACCACTGCGGTAGTGACCATGAGCGATATGGAAAGCGACGATCCGGTAGTGGAATTCTCACAGCCCGAAGAGGTTATTTACCTCTTCACCACAAAGAGCTGCCCTAATTGTAAGCGAGCAAAGGAATACCTGACCAATATCAACTATATCACTATGGATGCGGAGGAGAATCCGGAGCTGGCTTATAAGTATAAGGTTCGTCAGGCGCCCACGCTGGTGGTGGTCAATAAGGATCAGGTAAAGAAATATTCCAACCTGTCAAACATAATGAAATTTGTTGAGGAAAGAGCCCTTGTGGGTGTATAAATTTGCAAAGTGTTAACTGTAAAAAAAGCGGCTTCAGGGTCGCTTTTTTTGTGGTCATAAGACGCTTATTGTTGTATAATGGTCTGCGGAAAATGCAGATCGTAAATCAATTTATCCTTGGCGCGTCAGTCTGATGTACGCGGCGAAGGAGCTCAAAGGAGAGAAAACATGATCGACAAACTCATCGAAAAGATCAAAAAGACACAGGCGCCCATAGTTGTGGGTCTCGATCCCACGCTCAAGCTGATCCCGGGACATCTTCTGGAAGCGGCTTTTAAGGAGAAGGGTGAGAATCCTGAAGGAGTTGCGGAAGCTATCTGGAATTATAATAAGGGCATCGTGGATGCTGTCTGCGACCTGGTGCCTGCCGTGAAGCCCCAGATCGCCATGTACGAGACCTTCGGCATTCAGGGACTCATCGCATTTGACAGGACCGTCAAATACTGTAAGGAGAAAGGCCTGGTGGTGATAGGCGATATCAAGCGCGGTGACATAGGTTCCACATCCGAGGCTTATGCTCAGGGGCATCTTGGAAAGGTAGTCCTGGGAGGAAAAGAATACAGGGGCTTTGATGAGGACTTTGCAACCGTAAATCCCTACCTGGGCAGCGACGGAGTAAAGCCTTTCATGAAAGTATGCGCAGAGGAGAAAAAAGGTATCTTCGTTCTGGTAAAGACTTCCAATCCATCAAGCGGTGAGTTTCAGGACAGGATGATAGACGGAAAGGAACTCTTCTGCCATGTGGCAGATAAGGTTGCCGAATGGGGCAGTGAGATCATGGGGCAGAACGGCTACAGCTATGTGGGGGCCGTTGTAGGCGCTACCTATCCCGAACAGGGAAAGATAGCCAGAAAGCTTATGCCCAGGACCTATATACTGGTGCCCGGTTACGGAGCGCAGGGCGGCAAAGGAGCCGACTTAAAATATTTCTTCAATGAGGACGGACTGGGAGCCATCATCAATTCATCCAGAGGCATCATAGGCGCATGGCAGCAGGAAAAATATGCAAAGTACGGCGCAGAGGCTTATGCGGATGCCGCAAGAGCAGCGGTTCTGGATATGAAGGAAGATATGAACAGCGCTCTTGGCTGAGAAAAAGGGGGGTAATATGAGCAGCAGCAGTAAAAACACGGAAGAAATAAAAGATGCGCGGAAACTGGGGCCCTTTAAGATGGGGGTTCTGGGTCTGCAGCATATGTTTGCGATGTTTGGGGCCACGATACTGGTTCCCATTCTGGTAAATAATTATTTTCACGGTGAAGGAATGTCAGTGCAGGTAACGCTGTTTTTTGCAGGCGTGGGCACACTGTTCTTTCATCTGTGCACCAAATTAAAAGTGCCTGCTTTTCTGGGCTCTTCATTTGCCTTTCTGGGCGGTTTTGCAACAGTGGCAGAGCTGGATACAGGCAGATTTGCAAGCATGAATTATGGCGAAAAACTCCCCTATGCCTGCGGCGGCATAGTGGTAGCCGGAGCCATGTATCTGGTGCTGGCGCTGATAATCAAGCTGGTGGGAGTAAAGAAAGTCATGCGCTTCCTGCCTCCCGTGGTTACCGGTCCCATCATCATCTGCATAGGCTTAAGTCTTGCACCTTCGGCAGTGAGCAATGCTTCGGCCTGCTGGCCTCTGGCGGTCATCGCTCTGGCAGTGGTCATAATCTTTAATATCTGGGGCAGGGGCATGCTTAAGATAATACCCATACTCATGGGCGTTATCATATCCTATGTTGCGGCGCTGATAATGAATGCAGCGGGCTTCCTTAATGCGGACGGCAGCCCCATACTTAACTTTGCGCCTATAACAAGCGCAGGCTGGGTGGGACTTCCCGAATTCATAATAGCAAAGTTTGATCTGACCGCTATAATGGTAATGGCGCCTATAGCTCTGGCAACGATGATGAAGCATGTGGGCGATATATCCGCGATATCCGCTACGA
>CADAHD010000061.1 GCA_902787595.1 uncultured Lachnospiraceae bacterium | reverse complement strand
CCTTCGGGAAAAGGCGAAGCCAGCTCCCTGAAGCTCTTGCCGGAATCGCTGCTGACATAAAGCCGGCTGTTTTCGCCAAAGCCATACATATACGCGGGATCTACCCTGTCCGAAAAGATCTTTAATTTCGGCCGTTCTTTATTTTCCGAAAGATATTCTATTTCTATCGGTCTGCCGCCGCATATGGCATTATCGGCCCACAGGCATATTCCCTCTGCCAGCGTATAAGCAATGCTGCTGCCGTCTGCTGAAAGCGCCACCCAGCCGGGATTTGTATTAGGATTCTCTATGCCGCGGCATATCCCGTCAATACGCTCATTTATCCCATATGGAAGAGGCATGCGCTCCCAGCTCTTTGCGCTGTCCTTAGAAACTATTATCCCTCCCTTGGTCTGACCGGTCCAATTGCCTCTGGCGGCAACGACTATCATCGAGGGATCCGCATCCGGATAGTCTGCATTGATGCAGGTGATATAGCGGTTGCCGTTTTCGTCGGCAAAGGAATTATCGCAGGGTTTACTAAGATCCCTGAACGCAAATCCGCCAAGATCTCCAAGAATGTCGATCAGCTGCACCTCTCCCGAAGGAGGGCTGTAAAGATTCAGATGCACCGTCTCTTCTATGCCGTCGCAATGATCGGAAAAACTGCGTTCCGCTTTGGTAAAATTCTCACTCTTAAAAACTCCGGTTCCGGTATTGAACCAAAGTTCGTCGGGATCAAAAGGACTGATCGCCAGATCTGTCATCCAGTGCACCAGCGAATGTCCTTCGTGATGATCGGGATTCATATAAGGCGCATTAAAATGCATATTGCCCTTATCCATATCATGAAGGGCGCGCTCCCAGCTGCTGCCGTAGTCATAGGATACCCAGATGATATCGCCGTCGTAGCGGCAGATACTCGAAACAGCCACAAGTCCCGGGGTCTTTTCGCTTACAGCAACTCCGCCAAAGCCGTTAACTGCATTCTCGGACGTGATGTCCTCATATCCCTTAAATCCGTTGATATCATAGCGCACGACTCTGCCGCCGCAGACCCAGCCGCCGTCGCAGCTGTATCCCAGCCAACCTGCGTATGCCTCCGGAGAACTGATCGAAAATGTCACGTAAAAATATCTATCATCGCAGGCATATCTTTGCGCCACATAACCGGAATACATCTTCCCCGAATCATCTGCAGGCTCGGAAAGCTCTTCAAAACTGCTGCCACCGTCTTTTGATATATACAGGCTGTGGCCTCTCTTATTTCCGTCTTTTTTTGAAATGCCTGCGCTGCCGGCTACCAATACCTTTTCATCTTCAGAAACATATACAAAAGTGAGATAAGCTTCCCCGCATACTTCCTTAAAGGTCCAGCTGCCATCATTTTCGCGCACGCCCAGACCGTTGCACTGGCTTGCAAAATACATCCTGCCGGAAGCTCCCTTTATCAGGCGTTTCCCGCTTCCGCGCCCGCTTAAGTTTCCATGCACATAGCAGGGTATGTCTTCATATCTGAAGCTTTCGCCCTTATCTTCAGAAATGCACAGGCGGCCGTTATGAAACTCCGGATCACAGTGGCGTCTGCGGCCGTCTCCGCAGACAATGTATAAAACGCCGTCTTCCGCCGCAAGCGCTATCGGAAAGGTCTCGGAAAGATCTTCCATGCCGACATGATAAGTCAGGCAATGCCAGCGGTCTTCTTCATAAGAATAACGATACGATCCGCCTATATCCGTGCGGCAGTACAGGAGCCCCTGCCTGCTTTTATCATAAGCGAATCCGGTCACATATCCTCCTCCGGGGATCGGAGCGTTATAGTATTTGCAGGATATACTCTTCATCAGATCACCTTTCAGAATAACTCATTGTTCAACATATCATTAAGGCTTCGAATGCGGTTCTTGCGGGAGGTCGTGATTATTACCCTGTCTCCCCTGCTTATGGATGTGTTTCCTGATGGTATGATCAATTTGCGATCCCTTAATATGCCGGCTATAAGCACATCCTTCTTAAGCCTGAAGGCTTTTTCCTTAAAAGGAATGTCGAGACATTTGAAATCATCCTCTGCCGGGAATTCCATGATCTCTGCCATGCCTTCAGCCAGAAGATAAAACTTTCCTATATTCTTTCCGGAATCCGCTGCCTCACGGCTTCGCAGGAAACGCATAGCCATCAGTGCAGAAGTCTCTGCCGGAGATACCGTGATATCTATATTTACTTTATGAAGCAGCTTAACATGTTCCGGCTTATCAACTCTGGTAATGATGGAAGGCATTTTGCACGACCATGCATACATGCTGATCACCAGATTCGTTTCGTCATGATTGGTAAGCGAGATGATCATATCAGCCTTTGATACTCTTTCTTCTTCAAGTATCTCAAGCGTATCACCCACGCAGAATACAACATTGATGTTGGGATATTCTTCCATCAGCTCCCTGCATCTTCCGGCATCGCTCTCCAGTATGGTTATATCATGATGCCCTTTTCCCAGCATCTTTAAGAGATAATCGCAGGTGGTGCTGCCGCCGACGATAACTATCTTCTTTGCCCTGCTCCTGTTTATGCCCAGCTTTGTAAGAGTATAGCCCAGCTGGTCTCCGGCTATGATCACGTTGATGCTGTCTCCGCTCTCCAGTACAAAATCACCCCTGGGGATAAAAAGCTTACCGCCCCGGATTACCGTAACTATCAGTATATCCAGTCCCAGCGATTGCTTGATGTCGGTCAGAGAGCGGCCGGCCAGCACACTGTCATCCAGGATATTCATATTAAGCACCTGCATCTCCGTATCCCAAAAGCCTTCAAGCTTGGTAAAGCCCGGCATACCCAGATTGCCGTGGATCTCCTCCGCCACATCCAGACGGGGCTTCATCAGAAAATCGATGTTGTACTCCTTCATCAGATTATCGGCGTCATGGACAAAATCCGGCATAAGTATGCGGGCTGCCGCATAACGCGTCCCCAGCGCCTTTGCCTGCATACAGCTGAGCAGATTTATCTCGTCGGTATGCGTAAGCGCCACGATGGCGTCTGCCGTATCCGCGCCGGCAGCCAGCAATGTTTCCCTGGAAGCGCCGCTGCCAACCACGCCGTTAACATTGTATTTATCCGTTGCTGCGTCTACCAGTCTGCGGTCCTGATCGATCACCGATACTTCATAGCTCTCATTAGACAGCGATGCGATCAAAAGATTTCCGGTCTGTCCCAGACCGACGATTATGATCTTCATGCCTGAACCCTTTCTTTACCATCTCTTTTAGTGAGTCTTAAAGCTTTATGCTTTTCCAAAGCAAAATAAACGCGCTTTATACTCAGTCCCTGAACCAATACCGTAAAGAATATTGTCACATAAGCAACATTCGTAAAGATCTGGTATACATTTTCCGGAAGATACTCTGCTGTCTCCAGCGCCAGCGCCATTGAAAGCCCTCCCTTCAGAGCCGACCAGGTCATCAGTACAACAAATTCTCCCAGATTATAATTACCAGGGATCTTTTTGCCTGTAAGTATCGTGCTGACAAAAACTCCGTTTGCCCTTGATAATATCAGTATTATCAAAGAAGCCGGGATAACGATATACGCATAGATGCTGAGCTTCATGCTAAGTACCAGCAGACCTATCATAACAAAAAGCACGGAATTCAATATATTCTCTATGATCTCCCAGAAATCACCGTAAAAGTTTTCCGGATCTATGACCGTTACGGTACGCTTGATCTTATCCATCGAGTAGGAGAAATACATGCCGCATACCACGGATGCGATAACCCCGGAAAAGCCGAAATGCTCGCATATCACATAGATCGAAGATACGCTCAAAAGAGATATAAGTATATATCTTAGCGGATTGCGTGTAAGTTTCATCAGCCTGAAGAAAACATATGATACGACCAGCGCCACTGCCACTGCGCCGCCTATCTCCTTTAACATAAGCACCAGGAAGTTTCCGTCCCCGCTGTGAACGATCACGGAACGCACGAATATGAACAGGGTAACGCCCGTGCCGTCGTTAAAAAGAGATTCATTCTCTATAACAGAGCAGACATTCTTTGATAAACCTATCTTATTAAGTATGCCCGTGGCTGCTATGGGATCCGTGGGTGAAACGACACAGCCCAGAAGAATGCACATCCAGACATCCATCGGAATTCTGAAAAACTTTGCGACGACATAGAAAAAAGCTCCGTATGTAAACGAAGACAGCAGCGTTGTCAGCAGCGCCAGAAGAGAGATGGGACGAAGATTCTTTTTGAATTTACCCATATTTACTTTGCTTGCGCCCGCAAACAGCATAAAGCAGAGCATCCCGTCCATCAGATACTCGCGGAATTTAAAATCAGACAGGCTTTCAAACAAAGGGCTGATCGATACAGCCGGAAACAGGATCTTTACGACTAAAAGAACACATGAAAGTAAAAGTGAAAAGAATATGAGAGCGATATCGCTCTGCATATGGAAGATGCGTTCATTCAGTGTTCCTATAATAACAATATAGGCTAATATTATTATCAGAAAAACCAACACATTCATAGCGTCGATTATATCACATATTGCCGGATATAGCAATTTACGCCGGCATTATATGAACCTTTCATACCATATTCTCGATAACTCCGGCCAGCTGTGAACATCGGCAAACATATCTGCCAGTTCTTCCGGCGAAGGCATTTTTCTTTCGGACGCATCACCAACCGGCGCATCCTGTTTGGGCGCAAAAAACTGCTGCATCAGTTCCTCACGGCGACGGGGCGTCACATTCACGGCAGTACCGGCTTTAACATGCTCCAGCGCCTTTCCCAGCTGTTCGCAGACATATTCGCCTCCATGCCAGCCGGAGAACTGTTCGAGACTTGCCACCGAAAGACCGTGTCCTCCCTTGGGAAATACATACTGCGCATAAGGCACGCCTTTTTCCTTGAGCGCCTTTGCAAAGAGATATATGTTCTCCACAGGTACCAGATCATCTTCCAGTGTCTGCCACAAAAAACAGGGGGGCGTATTTTCGGTAACCTGTTTTTCGCAGGAGAAATAATCCAGTTCTTCCTGCGCGGGTTCCATTCCCAGCAGCGCCTGCATGGAATAGATATGCGTATATTTTCCGGATGTGATCACGGGATAGCACAGGATCGCTCCTTCCGGTCTGTTGGAAATTTTATCCAGCTCCGGATCGGGATCTTCGATATCGTCAAAGTGCGTGCAAAGGCTGGCGCAAACATGGCCTCCGGCCGAAAAACCGCATACCAGAAGCTTATCGGCCGCTATATTATATTCTGCGGCATTTTTGCGGATCAGACGCACCGCCCTGGAGATATCCTCCATAGGCTGACGTTTAAGGGGCACCGACATTGTAATGTCATTCGTATATGTAAGCACAAATACATTCATGCCCATCTTATAATATTCCATTGCAGGGAGTTCACCTTCATGCGGAGCCAGCATGCAATATCCGCCGCCCGGGACCATCACCATGCATCTGCGCACCGCATCGTCCTCATCATGCAGATAAGCGCGGACATTAGGCATAAAGCCATAGGCTGCCGCATATGTATATTCATCATCCTTCCAAAGATCCAGGCGAAACTGCTTCACTTTCTTCCCTCCAATACATTCATAGCTGCTCAGCGCACATACAAACCGGATAATTTCATATCGGAATCGTAAGTAATGCGAAAAGTCAGCTTGGCATTCTCATAATTGACTATAATATCGGAAACCGCAAACTTCTGACCACCCTGGGTGACTTCCGTCATAGTGATCTCTCCGAAACTGCTGAAAGCTCCCCACTGATCACCGGTCTGCTTTTGTATTGATTCCATAAGTCCGTCTTTTAAAACTTCCTGCATCGCTGCCGAAGATTCAGCGCGCAGAGCCTCATATTCACCGTTATTAAGACGCTCTATATCTCTCTTCACATAAGCGCTTATGTCATCCCCGGAAAAGATGCTGCTCTTTGATATGTCCTTCTGACGCGGGATCACAAAGATCACCGCGCCAACCAGAAACAGAATAAATAAACATATCGGTATAAGTATAAGATACTTCCGCGCGCCGCCGGATCTTACTCTTTCTTCCGATTTCAGCTGCATAATTTTGCTACCACCTCATTTATCACCTTACCGTCAGCTTTTCCCTTAAGCTCGGGCATAACCGTCTTCATTATCTGGCCCTTGTTCTTTGTTGCGATCACTTCGCCAAACTTTTCTTTAAGCAGAGCCTCTACCTCTTCCGCGCTCAAAAGCTTTGGCGCATATTCATTGATAACATCATAACGGAACTGATACTCTGCTTTGAGCTCGGCTCTTTCATCAGGACATGTATCTATCTGCTCTTTTACTGATTTAAGCTCCTTAAGGATCACGCGATCCACCAGCTCTTCCGAGATATCATCTCTGTGTCCTTCATCTATCGCCACCTTCTTGATCGCCTGTATCACGGATGATATTGCATCCTTTCTCTCCTTGTTGCGATCCTTCATTGCTGCGATCATGTCTTTCTGTAATGTTTCAAACTGCATTTTTTCATTCCTCCTTGAGCATATATGTTCTTATAATATTATTATCCTGCTTATGCTTTGTCAGCGACTATTATTATATCTTTTTCAGCACTCAAAAATCAATCTCAATCCACTAATGTGTTTATATACATATATTATTTATTTCCTTCGTTTTGCCCCTTTATCACTTGTATAATCTGCCGCTGATGGTTTATAATATCATCATATCTTTAATCTTTGCCTGATCATGCTGCATAAGGAGTTTATATGATAGACGACAGAACTACAAACATAAATAATTCCTGGATACGTACCATCTTAAAGAGCGAAGACGGCGAGCCGCAAATGGATAAACCTGATCTGAGCATGTATCACGCGCTTCTGGATACGCGCAGCGGCGAGCTCTATCCCATAACCGTCAGTCCTTTCCGCATCGGAAGGATAGGTCCCGAAAATACGGAAATAGATCTGTCAATAGACGACGCTCTGATCAGTCATATCCATGCGCATATCTTCTCGGAAAACGGCCAGGAATATATCGTGGATGATAAATCCATGAACGGCACTTTCCTTAACGGCAAACAGCTTAAAGAAGGCGAACCTGCCCCTTTATACAAGAATGACGATATACGCCTTGCAAATATAAAGCTTATCTATCTTTGATCTGCTTTAACATCCGGCAGGAATGAACACATCAAACTCGATCTCCTCTTTCTCCGGATCCGTCTTTACATAGATATCACCATACAGTTTCCGCGCGATCTCCCGCGCTTCGAACAAACCGATGCCGCTTCCCGATATTTCCGCCGCATTGGAGCCGCGCCAGAAACTGTTAAACAGATACGGGAGTTCACTATCTTCCGGCACCTTCCCCTTATTTATCACGGAAAAATAATATCCGTCGTTTTCCTTCTCCAGACTTACTCTGATACCTTTTCCGTTTCCGTATTTCATGGCGTTTTCCATCAGCTGTGACAATATCCTGCAGATGCCGCTCTTGTCGCTTTTCACCATGGCATTGTGTCCCATTTCCGGTTCAAACGGGATCCTCAATATCTCCAGTCTTTTACCGAATTCCTCGTTCAGAAATGTCAGCAGCTCCTGAAGATAGAATGATTCGATCCGGGGTTCAAAATTCACGATCCCCTTTGAACTGTTTTCGATCAGTTCCTTCACGAGGTCTGCCACATCATCGGCATTCTTTACGATCTTTTCCGCAACTTCGGCATCCGCTTCGTTTGCAATGCCGTCTTCCTGATACAGACCGGTGCGGATCGCCTCTGCATACAGTTTGATATTGGCCACCGGCGTTTTTATCCCATGAGCTATAGTCGTCATCATGGTCATATGCTCTTTGTTCAGCTCTCCGATCTGTTTTCTATCATTCTCAAGACGGTCACTGAGCATATTGATCCCCCAGATAAACTGTCCGAAAGTCCGGTTTTTGCTTTCCGGGAGTTTCTCACTGATCTCGTTTTTTGACAGCTTTTCCGGATAAGAAGACAGCTTCCCGAAGGGCCGCAATACGGATGTGTTGATAAAGATGCACACAGATATTGTAATAAGAAATGCAACGGCCAGCGCCGCATTGATCAGGATCTGCAGCGGCACATAAGCAGACCGGCGAAACACAAACTCCACAAAACCTATTATCTTTCCTTCATGATGAAGTGCCCAGAGCGCCGGTGCGGTTCCCTCTTTATTGAGAAGCGCCACTTCGCTGTCACCCGCTTCTATGGGAATATAACGGATCTGCTCCGGCATAAGATCTGCTGCATCCTCCGCAATATGCTCTGCACGCAACGTCTCGATCAGGGCTCCGATCCGCCCGGGATCCTCATCGCTGATACGTTCCTGCAAAGCATAAAAGAAACGATTCATGTAAATATTTGCGCTGTCATTATTATGCGTGATGATCATCCCAAAGATAAAATTGGAAAGCAGAAACAGGAATACAAAAAGAAGAACTGTTGTGAGAAAAAGCTTTTGTGCCTTCTTCATATACCGCTGCCTCCGAACTGATATCCGACTCTCCAGACAGTACGGATCAGCTTAGGATCTTTCGGATCATCTTCCAGTTTTTCACGCAGCCAGCGGATATGAACATTTAAGCTTCCCTGTTCACTGAAAGAATCAAATCCCCAAACTTCGTTAAAAAGCTTTTCCTTCGGGATCACCTGTCCCGGATTTTTCATCATATATTCCAGCAGGGCAAATTCCTTTGTGGTAAGCACTACCTCCCTGCCATTCTTATAAACGATCCGGCTTCCCAGATCCATGGATATGTTTTCGCAGGTGAGCAGCTGACGGTCTTCAGTAAGGTCATAGGATCGCCGCAGCAGCGCTTTGATCTTGGATCCGAGTACAGGTATAGAAAAAGGTTTATCTATATAATCGTCCGCCCCGACTTCAAGTCCCGTGATCTTGCTCTGATCATCAGTGCGGGCGCTCATCATCAACACCGGAAGCTTCATGCTTCGCCGGATCTCCTGCAGTGCCTCATAGCCGTCCATTCCCGGCAGCATCACGTCAAGCAGCAGCATCTTGCATGCTGCCGTCTTAAGCTTCGCTATCCCTTCTTCCGCAGTGGTACACCATTCCACCGTATACCCTTCCCGCTTAAGAAAATCCGAGATCAGCTTTCCGAGTTCTTCATTGTCTTCGATGATAAGGATGTCAGTCATAGATTTACTTTAACAAAATCAGGATGGTTTTTCAAGCTGCCCTCATCCGCCCTACGGGCACCTTCCCCCGGAGGGGGAAGGCAATTGAGCGTGGTAATACGATGCCACCTTCCAAGGGGAAGGCAATTGAGCGCTGTAATACGATGCCACCTTCCAGGGGGAAGGCAGTGCCCTCAGAAATGTCCGATGGTTACATATTCAGGCACATCATCCGCATAATAATCCTGTGTAAATGCCACCTGTATGTTGCCCGTAGCATAATCAAGGATCACCGTGTGTACAGTTCCGCTGTTGTGTACATTCACCACGCCGTATTCTTTCACATGCTCTTTAGCCATAAGAGCCTTAACATCAGCTGCAGAGAATTTTTCCTTTTCGTTTACCCACAGATTATATTTGGCGAAACGGTCGATATTGCCCTGCATCCCTGTAAATGAATCATTATTTCCTTTCGTCGCGAATGAATTAACGATACAGAAGGCATCTTTTCTGTCCCATAAAAGTCCCTCCTGCACTTCGCGTGTGGCATTTTCACAGCAGAACACATCTTTTTTATCCGATACCAGCATATTGTTGCACCAGGTAAAATCGCCGCTCTCCGAAAGCAGAAACTCTCCGGCATCCTTTGCATTGTCAAAACGTTCCAATGCAGCGCGGATCTCAAAGGTATAGCACTTCTTCCCCTCGTATACATAAGGCATTCCTTCCATAGCCGATGTATCCGAACCCACATCCAGGATACCTATCATCACGCCGTCGTCATTGACAGCGGTGATGATATCAAAGATACCCAGCATGCCGATCACGGTGATAGAACGTTCAGCTTTTTTCATATGCGTAACAGCGTGGATAGCAGCTATCTGCGCATCACTGCCTAAGCTCCATTCCAGATTGCGCATGGTGATGCGCTGCCCGGAAGCAGTCATGCTGCCGGAAAGTGAGAGCACGCTGCAGGCTGTGGGGCGCAGCGCATCCGGAATGATCTGCGCTGTCAGGAGCTCGATATAGCTAAGCTCTCCGTTCGCACTGTAGCCTTCTTCTCCATCTGCCATTGCCTTTGCAAAGCTTTCTATTTCTTTCCTGTACTCATCGGGTATCGCAGCCTCAAGCGTCATGATGCGTTCTGTCAGCGCATCGTAATTCACATTTCTGCCACCGAAAGAATGCCGCATATTCTCATATAGATACGGCTCAATTACAGCCTCATAATGCGGGGCAGCCTCTTTAAGCGTCGCAGCATATGCTGCACCTACTTCTTCGGGACTGCCTTTTTCATAATCCAGAGTTACGTCATAATAGGATGCATACTGTTTTATCTCACACAGACCATCCTGCGAGGCAAAGCTTGCGATCAGTTCATCTGCTGCACTCTCATCACTGTAATGCACTTCCTCTTCCACATTGACGGATCCGACTTTTACCATACTGCCTGCTCCCGTGACTAGCGCTGCCTGTGAGCAGCCGCCAAACAACAGTGGAAGCGCCGCTATGGTGATCGAAAGACACTTCATACAAACTCTCCTATTCATCTCTTACCCTCCAGATCTGTATCTTATCCATTGTCTTAAAGGATATCAGCATCACTGTGCTGATCAGCAAAGCGATCCACAAAGGCAGCGCAATCAGTGATGCTGCCGTAGGCGATGCAATAATAAATTCCGCCACATGCAGTACCGCTACTCCTATCCTGTCAAATATGAATCTGTTCACAGTCAGCGCCATGATCACTGCAGCTGCCGCGGCATCACCCACCTGTATCAGTAGCCTTGCGTAGTGCCATGCCTTTATGCTCTTCTTATCAATGCCCAGACTCTTTAACATTGCGATATCCGCTGTCTCCTCTTCCATAAAGATCTGCTGATACAGAAATGTCATGGCAAAACACGTGACAGTCATTATGATCCCCATCGTAATTATCAATGCGTCAAAGAGCGTTCCGTACTGACGTCCCAGATCATAATCCAGCACCTCGTCAAAATCCTGTATCAGTATATCTTTGTTGACAGCGCGCATTTTATCGATATATTCGTGATACTCCGAATCCTCTGCGTCTATCCCCTGGCTGAATACAGACCAGTCATCCGAAACGATATCATCACTGTTTCCGGTCATAAATACTTTATTGTAGTTTGTCGATTCCACATAACCGGTCACGATAAAGTCCCTTTGCACTGTCCGTATCGTAAATCCGTCATCCTCATAGATCTTCATCTCCAGCGTGATCGTATCTCCGATATTGATCCCCCTTAACTTTTTAAACAGATGCGATATGACCACCTCGTTTGGCAGCTTTGGCGTCTTTGAACCTTTCACCAGCTTAAGTTTCCCGATATCATAATCTCCGAAATGCAATACAGCCCCATCCCGTTTATCTCCGCTCAGGAGCGCCACCTCCTGCTCATCCGTGATCTGTGTGTTTAAAGGAATGCCATGTTCGTTATAGTATTTTTCGTAGTACAGAAACGCATTCCTGTAACTTCCTTCCTGTTCGATAATACGGTCCCTTATCTCATCTTCCGGCCGGATGATAAGCTCTCTGTCGCCAAACTGCATATAAGTCCTGCGGTAATCATCGCTCACTACCGTTGCCTTTAACTGCACGGCCATCAGTATCACCACCATGCCCATCGTATAACTTACGATCAGATACAGATATCTTTTTAGCCTGCCTGTTATATCGCAGCCTGCCAGGAATAACGGTACGGATATTTTTTTACTTTTGTGCAGAAACACGCCGGGGAGTTTATGAAAACGCTCGCCTCTGTTCTCCCCATGTATGGTATCCATAACAGATATCTTACGCATTTTCTTAAGCGCTATAAAAGAAAACAGGATCATCATAAGTATAAAGAACACGCTGCAGAGTACACCTGTCATGATCAGCACTGAGTTATCCGGGTTAAGCGTATTGCTGATAAAATGTCTTATCATGAATCTGCATAATGCGGTGCCGGCTATACTTCCGATCACACCGCCAAGCATGGCAAAAGCGATGTATTTTACTATAAATAAGGTCCGGTAGGAAAGTGAATCCACACCTATCGCTTTCATCGTTCCGATCTCACGCTGCTCTCTCTTGATCGTTGCCTGCAGGCTGAAACGTATCGACATAAAGATAAGCACGATCAGCGCCACTCCCATTATGACCATGAAAATTCCTATGATCAGGGATACCAGTGCTTCTTCCGTAGTTACATTTGTCTTTCCGGTGTTGATATTCTGCGGCATTGCAGGAATCTCACCTTTTATGGCCAGCTCCTGCAGCCCGATCTCCAGATCCCAGCCCCAATCCTGCAGCGATGCAAAATCTTTAAACGGCTGAGTCAGTTTTATCTCGTA
>CADAHD010000060.1 GCA_902787595.1 uncultured Lachnospiraceae bacterium | reverse complement strand
CTGTTGCATTTTCTGCTGTCCAATCTATTCCCCAATGCTCCATAGGGAATGCTTTTGAATAAATCATGCCACATTGTGCTAAGTCAGTGTTCTCCATAACTCTGATCATTTTGCCACCCCATCACCAAATTTTGATTTGAATTATTCTATCATGAGCAACACCAATGTAAAAAGGGAGATATTTTTTGGGGGCAATGATTTTTGCTCTTTTCGCTTATATTATTGCTTTAATTTTCTGCCTTGGTGTTAGCCAGCTACCTAATGATCCGGCTCTTTTTCGGCTACCCTGGCTAACACAACCTCTATTTTCTGCCTTGGTGTTAGCCACAGTGCTTGATTCCTGCCTTATTTCTACAGCCACCGGCTAACAACATCTTCATTTTCAGCCTTGGTGTTAGCCAGCCACTCTCTAATCAAGCCCTTGTTTTGCTACCCCAGCTAACAAAACTTCCATTTTCAGACTTTGTGTTAGCCAGTCACTCTCTGATCAAGTTCTTTTTCAGCTACTCCAGCTAACAAAAGCACTGTTTTCTATCATTGTGTTAGCCGCTCTTGTGGTTCATTTTGCGAAAACCTCATTTGCGACCACTTCCGCAAAAGCTTTCTTGTGGTCCATTTCGCGAAAACTCCATTTGCGACCACTTCCCTGGATGCTTTTTTGTGGTTCATTTCGCGAAATCCTCATTTGCGACCACTTCCCTGGATGCTTTTTTGTGGTTCATTTTGCGAAAACTCCATTTGCGACCACTTCCCTGGATGCTTTCTTGTGGTTCATTTCGCGAAAACTCCATTTGCGACCACTTCCGCAAAAGCTTTCTTGTGGTCCATTTTGCAAAAACTCCATTTGCGACCACTTCTTTGGATGCTTTTTTGTGGTTCATTTTGCGAAATCCTCATTTGCGACCACTTCCCTGGATGCTTTCTTGTGGTTCATTTTGCGAAATCCTCATTTGCGACCACTTCCGCAAAAGCTTTCTTGTGGTTCATTTCGCAAAAACCTCATTTGCGACCACTTCCACGGAAACTTTTCGAAAAAACCCCATTTTTACGCAAGCGGCGCTACTGCGTCGATGCGCTGCCCAGCCCGGCGGGGCAGAGGGTTGTGGGCAAGGAAGCATTGCGCAGGTCATTAGCGGCTCTTGAAACCGCTATATTCTCCAGGGGGCCGACGCCCGGATGGTGGCGGCAGGGAGACAGGTGCAAGGAAGTCACAGGGCTCGTCCCTGTGACGAAGCACCGTGTCGACCGTCCCCGGACTCATTCAAAAGATCAGGGCGGTTTCTTAGAGCCGCTTGGGACCGGAGCACCGCTTCCGGGCCACTCCCTCTGACCGCCTGGTTCGCATCAGTCTCCGGGGACGCAGGAGCACCGCTCCCGGGCCACTCCCTCTGACCGCCGTGATCTGAACAGTCTCCGGGGACGCAGGAGCACCGCTCCCGGCCTCACTTCCGCAGAAACCTTTCCGCAAAACCCAACTCCCGCGCAGCATTACACCCAACAAAACCAAAGAATCAGCATTTTATTGTTTGACATGACAATATATGTTATAATGCTATCCGATGATCAAAAATATAAGGAGGAGCGCCATGATATCGATCGTAGTGCCTACATATAACGAAAAAGATAACATCTGTCCCCTGCTGGCGCGCATTCACGGCGCCCTTGGCAGCATCCCTCACGAAGTGATCTTTGTGGACGATTCCACCGATGACACTCCAAAGATAATAGAGGATATTGCGAAGGACGATCCCACTGTGGTGCTTCGTCACCGTGATGATGAAAAGGGACTTGCCACCGCCGTGGTTCTGGGCTTTAAGCTGGCCAAAGGCGATTATGTAGCCTGCATGGATGCGGATCTGCAGCATCCCCCGGAGGTTTTGGTTGATATGTACGCCGCTATGCGCGCGCATGCCGATATGGCTATACCCAGCCGTTTTATTCCCGGCGGAAGCGATGGAGGACTCGACTGGTTCCGCAAGCTGGTATCCGGCACTGCCCGATACATGGGAAAGATCATACTTCCCTGCCTGCGCCGCATAAGCGATCCTACCAGCGGTCTTTTCATGATACGCCGCGAACTGCTTGAAGGCGCAGAGCTCAATCCCATCGGCTGGAAGATAATGGTGGAAGTTATCGCCATGTGCCCGGTTAAAAAGGTGCTGGAGACTCCTTATGCTTTCCACGACCGTGAAAACGGTGAATCCAAGCTGTCAACCAAGGTTACACTTCAGTATATACGCCAGCTCATCAACCTTTTCTTTGCCGCAAAGAATAAGGGACGCGGAATGCGCGTTGCACGCTGGAGCCCCAAAAAACTGTCAGAAAAGAAGGCTATACTGGCTAAGGAGTCACAGATCAACCTTTGATCCACTGTGCCCACTTTTTACGGTAATCTTCGGGACTCATATTTTCATTTTCCATAAAGAGGCTTCTAAGCTTTTCTTCAGAACCTATGCCGGATTCAGAAATGACTTCCTGCATAGGTTTTATTGTAAAGCGCAATAATTCCTTCGCCTTATTGAGCATGCGGTTAGCCGCATACCCTTCTATGCTTATCCCGTAGCGCTTGCTGAAAAACTCATCCAGGCTGTCAAAATCTGCGCCGTAACGCTGGACCAAAGCTTCCTTTATGCCTTCTATTGTAGGCGCCGCCTTGCCAAGCTCCTCGTTGAGCGCTTCTCTTATACCCTCATATACGGCCGCGCCTTTCTTCTCTCCCGCAAGCTGTATGCAGATAAGCATAAGGCGTGTAAGTATCTCATCAGCGCGCAGCTCTGCATCAGTGCTGTTCTCCCCTTTATCCGAAAGAAGGCTTGTGATAAACTGCTCACTTTTCTTTTCTTTTTTACCCAGCGCTATCACAGGCGAATCCGCATTATGCTTTCTGAAAATAGAATACACTGCCTCGGCTTTAGCCCCGTCAAAATGCACCCAGGCCAGTTCCCAGGGCGAAGTTACACTGCTTTCATGCTCGTAATGCTCGCGGCAGTCCAAAAATACCGCATCGCCCTTTTTCAGATCATAGCTTTTGCCTTCATAGCGTACACAGCCTGTTCCTTCCAAAACCTGAAAAAAGAGAAACGATTCCACATTTTCACGCACGGAAGCATGAGGCTTTAAACTCTTAAGCCGTCCCACCTCCTGCGCATAGCAGAGATGTTTACGCGCAAAAGAAGAGGGTGTATAGAAATAACGTTCCGAACTTGTGATCCCTTCCGCATCAAACAGCTTCTCCATTTTCTGCCTCCTTTCTGCGCCAGTCCACCAGCACTTCATCTATAGTCTGTTCAAGAGGGATCCGCGGTTCCCAGCCGGTCGCCTCTTTTATCTTGCTTATATCTGCTTCTATTATGGGCACATCCACCGGTCTTATCTTGGCCGGATCCGTCTCGACCCTTATTTCCGCAGGCGAACGGCTGATGATCAGATCCAGTATCTCCCTGATCTCGTGCGCATGACCGCTGCCCACATTATAGGTTTCTCCCTTAACTCCGCTTTCCGCCAGCGCAGCATAAGCCCTTACCACATCACGAACATCGGTAAAATCACGTTTTGCCGAAAGATTTCCCACGTACATGACAGGTTCTTTTTTGCCCAGCTCGATATCAACAACCTGCTTGCAGAAATCGGAAACCACAAAGATAGGCAGCTGTCCCGGCCCTATATGATTAAAGGCCCTCACCATGATGAGTTCCAGATCGTATGCATCTGCATAGATCCTTCCCAGCATGTTCTGAGCGGCCTTCGTGGCGGCATAGATATTGCCGGGGTCCAAAAGCGTATCCTCCTTTATCGGAGTGCTCCCCGGCTTGATATGCCCGTATTCTTCGCCGCTTCCCACCATGATAACCCTGGGTTTGTAGAACAATTCCCTCAGGGCTTCCAGCAGATTAACGGCGCCTTTTACATTAACATCCACGGCCAGCTGCGGATTTTTCCAGGCTATGCTGACCGAGCTTATAGCTGCCAGATGATAGATCTCATCCGGTCTTTATTCAAAAAGGATCTCTATTATGCTTTCCTTTTCAAGTATATTAAGGTCGAGAACTTTAGCAGGCATGGGGGATAAGCTCTCATTCGGAAGCTTGGTCACCACCACATCCATGCCTTTTTCATCATGCAGATGTGAGACAAGATACCTGCCTACAAATCCGGCAGCGCCTATTACCAGCGCTTTTTTACGCGTTTGTTGCATACTTGATTTCCTGCTTTACCAGAGCCATATCGGTGGCTATCATGCGTTCTACCATCTGATCAAAAGTGATCTCCCTCTTCCAGCCCAGCTTTTCTTCGGCCTTCTTGGGATTTCCTATAAGCAGTTCTACCTCTGCAGGACGGAAGAACTTGGGATTTACCTTTACCACTACCTTACCGGTCTTTTTATCCGTACCGATCTCATCCACGCCGGTACCCGTAAACTCTACATCCATTCCTACTTTCGCGAATGCGATCTTTGCGAAATCCCTTACGGTGCGGGTCTCGCCTGTAGCAACCACATAATCGTCGGGCTCATCCTGCTGCAGCATCAGCCACATTGCGCGGACATAATCTTTGCTGTGTCCCCAGTCGCGCTTGGCGTCCAGATTACCCAGCTCCAGACAGTCTACCAGTCCGCACTTGATGCGCGCCACGGTATCGGTGATCTTTCTGGTAACGAATTCCTTGCCCCTGCGCTCACCTTCATGATTAAATAGTATGCCGCTGCATGCAAAGAGTCCGAAGCTTTCGCGGTAATTCTTGGTGATCCAGTGTCCGTACAGCTTGGCTACGCCGTAAGGGCTGCGGGGATAAAAAGGCGTGTTCTCATCCTGGGGTATTGCCTGCACCTTTCCGAACATCTCGGAAGTAGACGCCTGATAATAACGGCACTTGGGATTTACGGCTCTGATAGCCTCCAGTATATTGGTAACGCCCACCGCGTCTATCTCGGCTGTTGCTATAGGCTGGTCCCAGCTGGTTGCCACGAAAGACTGCGCAGCCAGATTGTAGACTTCATCAGGCATGGCGATGCGCATTGCGCTGATCAGCGACACCACATCCGTCATATCCGCATAGATAAAATGTATCTTATCCTTTATATGGGTAACATTTCCGTAATCCACCACGCTCTTTCTTCTCAGGATACCATACACTTCGTAGCCTTTTTCAAGCAAAAGCTCCGATAAGAATGATCCGTCCTGTCCATTGATACCTGTTATAAGTGCTCGTTTCATTATTCTTCTCCCTTGTGTTGATATATAAACGACTTAAAATTATACCTTATTTGCCGGGTGTTTGCAAATCTGCCCCTATGCGGTAAACGCCCAGATCTTCCAGTTTCCGTCCACATTGATAAAATATACGCGGAATAACTGATCGCCGCCGGAATAATCCTTGCGCTGGCCGTTAAGTGTAGCGTATGCATGGTAGAAGAAATCTACTCCCACGCAGTTATCCGCCCAGCGTATGGGACCTCTTTTTTCCATAAGCCCATACTCATGATTGCTGTATGCCAGACCATAGCAGGTGCTGTCAAATGCCTTCTGCAGCATTGAATAAGCCACGCTGTCCGTAGGAGTATACTGAGTACATCCGCCCAGCCTGCCCAGCACGGGATTGCCCGGCGCCGGCTGTCCCGCTGCATCCGCAGCTGCTTTTGCAGCCTTGTAATCCTTCCATCCGGCTCCGCCTGACATAGTATAGTTCATATATGCATAGAAAAATTTTTCTGCCCGTTCGGACACTTCGTCGGGTATATCCTCCGCCAGAGGCAGATAGCAGCCGTCGTCCTCAGACCAGATATAGGCATCCGCGTTTTCGTAACTAACTTCCGGATCGGCCAGCATGCCCTGAATGTCATATTTCTGCCATACCACCTGACCACTCAGCACGTCCTCTATGCCCTTGTAAGGGAAGTGATCCACAGTCTCTTCGGTGGGCGTAACTGGAACACCGTTTACCAGAAGCCCCATGCCCGCGGGCAGCTCGTCCTCTACGCTGTAGTCTCCTTCCAGCAGCAATTCGAAGGTTCCCATGCCCCACTTTCCGACAGCGTCCTTCAGCATGCTTACTCTGGCAGCATCCTTATCTCCCAGCTTGATCTTATATACCGGCGCTGCTTCATCGTAAGAAAGGTCCAGATAGTAGCTTATGCTGCCCTTTTGCAGGGCGTCTGCAAAATACTGATGCGCAACATCTTCATTCTCGGGGTCGCCTTCTCTTGCCTTCATCCAGAAGTTTGTCCAGTCGTCCTCACTCAATCCGTCTGCATATTTTTCAAAAGCCTCCTGGGCTGCCCTGCTGTTATCCTCCGCCGATGGCGTGGGAGTAGGTGTGGGCGCCGCAGCCTGAAGTCGTTCACGTTCATCCAGACCTTTCTGATAATCCGCCAGTTTGATCCAGAGTACCGCCAGAACAATTGTTGATAGTATTATCAAAACAGCCAGATATATGAAATATATACCCAGCGCTCCCTTCTTTTTGGAACGCTTTTTCTTTTTGCCGTTGTCCACACTCTTTTCATCTATGGGAGGCGTTTCGCTGTATTCGCGCTCCATTTCGTGCACATTTCGCACGCGATTGTTATGTGTGGATTTAACTTTTGTGCCATCACCGTTTGCCACCCGTTCACCTGCCGCATACTCTTTTGACGGTTTTTCTTTCACGGGTACTTTTTCAGACGATGACTGCGATCTGTTCGCGGATCTGCCTGCTTTTTCGGACTTTCCGGCACCCACGGTTTTAGCTTCGGATGCCGGATCGGATCCATCTTCAGCTGCGTATCTCTTTCTTTTGACGGGTCTGCTTTCAGGCTCAGCGTCAGATTCGGGATCGGAGCTGCTTTCGGGTTTAGTCTCGGATTCGGGATCCGGGGTTCCCTCGGGTTTAGCTTTGGATTCGGGATCCGGGGTTCCCTCGGCTTGAGTTTCAGATCCGGGGGGTCCCTCTGACGTTGTTGTATTATTTTTAACAGCATCATCTTCGGATGCCGGCTTCTTTCGTTCTACGGGCTTGCTTTCCTGCTTAATGTTGGGATCAGGATCAGGGCTTCCCTCAGATGCAGGCCGCTTTCCCTCGATGAGTCTGCCATCAGCGGGTTTTCCGTCCGGGGTGGGGCGTCTGCCTTCCGACGCGGGTCGTCTGCCCTCTGCAGCTCTATCTTCTGGTGCAGGTCGTCTTCCTTCGACGGGTCTGCCTTCAACGGGTCTTCTGCCTTCGACAGGTCTACTTTCCGGCGCAGGTCTTCTGCCCTCTGCAGCTCTTCCTTCAGGTGCGGGTCTTCTTCCATCTGCGGGTCTGCCTTCTGATACAGGTCGTCTTCCCTCAACCGATCTTCCTTCTGCTACAGATCGTCTTCCTTCGACGGGTCTATCTTCAGCTCCGGGTCTCCTGCCCTCAGCTGCCCTTCCTTCAAGCGCAGGCCTTCTTCCCTCAACCGGTCTTCCTTCGACAGGTCTGCCTTCTTTCACCGGGGTGTTATTTCCGGGGTTTCTGTTCTCGTTCATAGCGTATCCTCTGCTGCTACCGTAACAGCCTCTTCATCCTCTGCCGGCATTACCAGCATTGCGGTAGGAAGGTAACGCATGCCCAAGAGGTTTGATCCTCTTGTCACCTGCTCTCCGTGGAAGAACATTATGGCAGAAGTTCCGCCATCGAGCATCGAAGCATTAACTGCGCCGTAGCGCACAAATATATCCCTTAAGTTTTCGGCTGTTGCACCCAGGCTGCCGGCGTGACGTCCTTCAATGACCAAAAGCAGCATCGTGCCGTCCTCTTTCTGGCCTATGGCCGTGCGGGGGTTTACGCCGCTGCTTAAATTCTGCTGGGGAACGCCGTCCTTTACCAGAACCAGTCCGTCAAAAAAGCTGACAGCTGAAACACAGCCCGCATCCAGAGCCTGCTGCGGAGTCCAGTCGCCCAGCAGCAGCCTGTGATCGGCGCTTATACCTATAACATTTTTATATACTTCATTAGAACCATAACGGATGGTGCCGTTTTCAAGCACCATGCCATCCGGACATCCACCCAGGCCGCCGCCATTAGGATCATAAAAACCGCCGGCATTAGTACCGCCTATGGCTCCGTAATCTTCAATAAAAGTGCTGAGAAGCTTGCCCACACCGCCGGTGCTGTATGAGGGCAGAGTGCCTATCACCACCCTGGAGGGGTCGGGCACTATCATCATCATGCCGCGGTATATACCTTCGTTTACTTCTTCTATATATGGTTCTGCATATACTACTTCATCCTGGTTTGCCGCAAGCTCAGCTTTATCTTCCTCGGAAAGAGCTTCTACGTCGGCAGGATCATAATCCAGAGGAGCGCGATACTTTGAAACCGGCTTAACCGTTGCCTCAACCTGCGCCGTTTCATTCCCGCCCAGTATTTCTTCTACTGTTTCTGAAGGCAAAAACCAGTACGGAAGGAATTTGAGCGCGCTGGTTTCCTGACATGAGTGCACAAAAAGCTTACCGGCATCCTCGGAAGGTCCGTAGACCAGCACCAGACATACCAGCAATATAAAACAGAATAAAGCAAAAACAGTTGTAAGCAGGTAGCCGAACATGGCCCCCACTATCTTAAGTACCTTTTTCATCATGTAAAATATATCGCATCGGTTGTGTTATGTCAACCAAAGAAAAAGATCCTTCTGTTTTGAAAGAGACAATACTGAAGGATCTTTCGTATAATTTTCTAATTTATAATTTTACTGGCCTTTGACGCCTCTTACCTCAAGCAGCTTGGCTTTCAGCTCGTTCTCCATGCGGGCCATCTCTGCTTCAGCCTGTTTGCGCTTCTCACGGCCTTCAGCCTGTATGCGCATTACCTCATCAAAGGTAGAGATAAGGCTCTGGTTGGTCTTGTTAAGGGTCTCGATATCAACGATACCTCTCTGGGATTCCTTCTCGGTCTCGATGGTAGCCACCTTCAGTGCCTCGGCATTCTGCAGAAGCATCTGGTTTGTAACATCGGTAACAGCACGCTGCGCCTTTGCTGCCTCGGTAGCATTGTGAATGCCCAGGGCTATTACCATCTGGCTCTTCCACAGAGGGATGGTATTCACAACGGTTGAACGGATCTTGTCCACCATCTGGATATCATTTGACTGTATCATACGGATCTGGGGAGCTGTCTGCATAGCGATGGTACGTGTCAGCTCCAGGTCTACGATCTTCTTGGAGAAGCGCTCGCACATCTCCTGATAATCTCTTGCAGCCTGAGCATCTTCGGGCAGGCCTGACTGTCTTGCCTTCTCCTGCAGCTGGGGAAGTATCACGTTCTCTGCCTCGGCCAGTCTCTTCTTGCCGGCCAGGATGTACATGGTCAGCTCTTTGAAGTACTGCAGGTTCATATCATACATCTTATCCAGCATAGCCGAATCCTTCATCAGCCTGGTCTCGTGCTGCTGCAGCATATCCACGATGCGGTTAACATTTACTTCGGCCTTGTCATATTTGGTCTTCATCATCGCAACCTTATTGGTCTGCTTCTTGAAAAAGCCCATTATGCCCTTTTCTTCCTCTTCATTAAAGCCTTTAAGCTCGGCAACAACGCCGGTAAGGAGCGTTCCCACTTCTCCCATATCCTTTGTCCTTACGTTATCAAGGGCCTTATTGGAGAAATCCGCCATCTTCTGCTGGGTGGCTGCGCCGTAAGTCATTATTGTGTTGCTGTCGGTGATATCGATCTGTGTTGCAAAATCCTCAACC
Source organism: uncultured Lachnospiraceae bacterium (assembly GCA_902787595.1). Next base: position 145 of record CADAHD010000060.1, on the reverse strand, counting down.
ATCTTCTGTTCTTCAGCAGAAAGCTGGGACATCTGAGCTTTGGTAGAATCCTCGGCAGTTGCCTGCGCTGCAGGCTGTCCCAATGTAAGCTGGGGTGTTGCTGTTGCGGCGCCTGCTGCCGGTGACTGCTCAAGAGTAAGCTGCG